>JBKKBS010000056.1:0-2929 GCA_046713815.1 Tepidiformaceae bacterium | reverse complement strand
GACTTGGCCGAGGGAGTGTTCTACCTCTTCGGCCGAGAATCGCAGGAATCGAATGCCGTGGCGTTCGAGCACCGATTGCCGATCGGCGTCGGCGAGGATCTGTTCGCGCCCTCGATGGACCTCCCCGTCAACTTCGACGGCCACGCCCGCCTCAGCGCAGTAGAAGTCGAGCACAAAACGCTCTACGGGGTGTTGGCGGCGAAACTTGTGGCCCTCCAGTTGACGATTACGAAGGGCCTTCCACAAGACGCGTTCCGTCGGCGTCATCTCGCGGCGCAGCCTTCCGGCCGCGTAATAGTTTGCACCGATCAATCTGAGTGTCTGCATGACTCGGGATTCTACGTACAAACGGCTCCCCTCTCCACGGGCGTGTGGAGAGGGGACGGGGGTGAGGTGTCCCCGGCTTCACGGTTCGATGGTGGCGGTGAGTCCGCACGATTCGAGGCGGGCGCGATAGTGTTCGGCCGCTTCCTTCGGGCATGCGATGACCTCGGCCTGGCCGTGGTTGTGGGCGGTGAACATGATCTCCACCGACTCCTCGACCGTGAGCGAAGGGACGGAGTGGAGGAGCGACGCGACGACGTGGTCCATGGCGTTGTGCTCGTCGTTGTGGAGCATGACTCGCCAGGGCGGCAGGAGGCGCGTCAGGGCATCGGTGTCGACGTCCATATCGACGTCGATGCGAGGCGCGGTGGGCGCTTGGGGCATGGGAGCATGGTAACGCCGGGTCTCGCGCGCCTACCATGTCAGGTGATGCGCACGGTAGAACACGATTGGTACGCCGTCCTCGGTGTCGGGCGAAACGCTACGGCGAGCGAGATCAAGGCAGCCCATCGGCATCTCGCGTGGAACCTGCATCCAGACCTCAACCCGGAGGCGGGCGCCCACGGGCAAATGGCACTCGTGAACCGGGCGCGGGACGTGCTGCTGGACGCGGGCACGCGGGCCGATTTCGACCGCCGTGGTGTGTCGCGGGCGGGCTTCGAGGCGCGCACGCCGGTACCCGACACGCCCGCGCCGCCTGACCCGCGGGATTGGTACGAGTTCATCGGCGTCATTCCGGGGACGGACCCCTCCGAGCTGGTGGCGGCGCTGCGCTGGAAGCGCGACTGGATCCGCGCCCAGAATTTCAGCGATGCGGATTACACGCGTCAGTCTGTTCTCTGGCGTGACGCCTCGGAGACGCTCACGAGCCCGCGTTCGCGCAAGGCCTACGACCTCGCTCGCGGCCCGGCCTTCGCACCGGGTGGGGATCGCGACGCGCCCCCGGACTGGTACGCATTCCTGGGCGTGCGCAAGCGCGCTCCCCTTGAAGACATCGCGGACCGCGTAACGGAGTTCTCGCGACAGCCCTCCCCGGGCAAGCAGTACACGCGGGACCTGCAAGAGGCGTGGCGCGTGCTCAGGGACGAAAAGTCCCGGGCGGAGTACGACGTGGCGCTGAATCGGCAAGAGACAGGACCACTCAGGCAGTGACCCGATCGGATAGACTCAGTTCGTGGCAGTTCGGAAGATCCCCCCAGGACGTTTCCCCCAGCCCGACCGGCTCACGGCGGCTGGTTACTACGCGCTTCCTGATACGCCAGGCGAACGATACGAACTTTACGATGGGATGCTGCTCGTGGTTCCACCACCCGATACCGGTCACCAGGACGCTGCTGGCTATATCTACGCAAGCCTTTGGAATGCTACCCGCATCACGGGTGGGCATGCCTTCATCGCTCCGACTGGGGTTAAGCTGGCCGAGGACGTGGTCTTCGAGCCTGACGTGGTGTACCTGTCACCTGAAAGGCTCCACCTTATCGAGGGCCGCGGCGTGGAGGGAGCGCCCGATTTGGTGGTCGAAGTGCTCTCCAAATCCACGAAACGGCATGACCGGGACACGAAGCTCCCGGCTTACCTTCGGTACGGCGTGATTGAGGTCTGGCTTGTGGACCAGCGCGCCCGGAGGCTAACGCTGTACCGCAGCGGGGAGCCGCCTTTGCCGGTGACCTTCGGGGAAACTATCCCTTCGCATGTGATCGATATCGGCGACGCCAGCCTGGGCAGTCTGCCTCGGCGTTAGGCTCTCGTAATCGTTTTCACCTGCGAGCTGTCAGACTGGACAGATGAGAAGGTGCCTCGCGCTGCTCGTCGTCGCTCTCGTACTGTCGGCATGCGGTGGCGGCGAGAAGGATCCGGCGCCTCCCGGCAGCCCCGTCGACGAATCGGTCACGCAACACCTCGTGTACTGGGCCGCCCTGGATTTTTACGGCGGCGAAATCCCACTCACTGCCCGTGATGCCTACGACCTGATGACCAAAGAGAGAGACGAGCGCTTCATCCCGTACTTGCTCGACCTGATGGCCCTGCCCACGCCTCTGCGCGCGGATGCCGTGGAGGATCTGCGCGGCTGGCTCGGTGACGAGGGCGATTTCGGCGCCTTCGGGTGGTACGAAACCCGCGGTTTCCGCAAGCCGGAAGAGGACAGCGCGGACTACCTCAAATTCAAGCACCAGATCTTTCGTACCGTGCAGCCGGAGATAGGCGACTTCCTCAGTCCCACCGCGCCGCGCACCATCTCTGCCCAGGAGGTGATGTGGGGTGGCGTGACCGTCGACGGTATCCCCCCGCTCGAACATCCGAAGTTCGTCACCCCGGCCGAGGCAAGATCTTGGATCAAAGACAGCGACCAGGTGATCGGCGTAGAGATCAACGGCGACGTGCGCGCCTACCCGCGACGCATCATTGACTGGCACGAAATGGTCAACGATATCGTCGGGGGCGTGCCCGTCTCACTGGCCTACTGCACGCTCTGCGGCAGCGCCATCCTCTATGACGGCCGCCATGGGGGCACGGACTACAACTTTGGCACGAGCGGGATGCTCTATCGCTCGAACAAGCTCATGTACGACCGTCAGACGCGCTCACTTTGGGAGCAGTACACAGG
>JBKKBS010000055.1:0-2728 GCA_046713815.1 Tepidiformaceae bacterium | reverse complement strand
CTGGTGCGTCAAGGATGACTTTGCGGTCGAAGCGGCCCGGGCGCAGGAGGGCGGGGTCGAGGATGTCGGGGCGGTTCGTGGCGGCGATGACGATGACGTTGGTGCCGGTATCGAATCCGTCCATCTCGACGAGGATCTGGTTGAGGGTCTGTTCACGCTCGTCGTGCGAACCTCCGAGGCCGGCGCCGCGCTGGCGGCCGACGGCATCGATTTCGTCCACGAAGACGATGCAGGGCGCATTCTTTTTCGCCTGGTCGAAGAGGTCGCGGACGCGACTGGCACCGACGCCGACGAACATTTCGACGAATTCGGAGCCTGAGATGCTGAAGAAGGGGACGCCCGCCTCACCGGCAACGGCGCGAGAGAGCAGCGTCTTACCGGTGCCGGGAGGGCCCACGAGAAGCACGCCCTTGGGAATGCGCGCGCCCAGGGCCGCGAATTTTTCGGGGTACTTAAGGAACTCGACCACTTCGGCGAGTTCTTCCTTGGCCTCGTCCACGCCCGCGACATCGGCGAAGGTGACGGTTACCTTGTTGCCGGTGAAGAGGCGTGCGCGGCTCTTGCCGAAACTCATTGCCTGGGAGTTCGAGCCCTGCGCCTGGCGCATGATGAGCAAGAGGAAGAGGCCGAAGAGCAAGAACGGCAACAGGTTCAGGAGCAAGCCGAGCCACGGCCCAAAGCCGGAGCTGTCGGTGTACTTCAACTCGACCGAGGGCCCGCCGTCTGGCGCCGGACGCGTGAGGGACACTCCAGCGTCACTGAGGAGGGTCTCGAGGTCGGTATTGGGGCCGATCTTCGACTTCTTGACGACCTCGTCGCCCTTTTCCGTCTTCTCCGTGGCGTAGGTGACTTCGAGGTTGCGCCCGTCGACCCCGATCTTGGAGATCTTGTCGGCCTTGGCGTCCTCGACGACGGTGCCGAGGGGCACCTCGGGAAGGTCGTCGCCGCTGGAGAAGAAGGCGAAGACGATCGCGATCACCGCGACGAAGATGAGCAGGTAAATGAAGCTGTTACGTAGCCACTTTGAATACAATCAGTCACTCCGGTTCAAACGGCGCAGAAGCGCCGCGCCTGTTCAGCCAGTATAGCAGACGCGCCAAGCCTCTCCGGCTATCGGGGTAAGCTCGGCTATACGTCCGTTGACCTGCCCGTCCTGTTCCATAACGGCACCGTAACAGGAGATCAGCACCCCAGCACTACCCCACGCACGGGGCACCCGGCAGCGCGCCTTGACCCGCCCGCGTGGAGCATCCAAGCTCCGCCATTCAGACGATCTGAAAGCAAGGGACATTTATGAAGCTCGCATTCGTCGGAGGCACCGGCCCGGAGGGACTTGGCCTTGCCATGCGGTTTGCGAAAGCAGGCCATGAAGTGGCCATCGGGTCGCGCTCGACTGAGCGTGGCGAAGAGGGGGCCGCGAAGGTGCTTGAGTCCGTGCCGGGCGCGACCGTCAGCGGGGGCGCGAACGCGGACATGGTGGGCGAGGCGGAGGTGGTGTTTCTCACGTTCCCGTACTCGGGCCAGCAGCCGACGCTTGACGCCCTCGCGCCTATGCTCGACGGGAAGATCGTGTGCGACGTGGTGGCACCACTCGAGTTCCAACAGGGTATCGGCGCGGTGGCGCTGAACGTGCCGGGCAATTCCGCCGCGCAGGAAGCAGCCGCACAACTCCCAAACGCGCGCGTCGTCTCTGCCTTTCAGAACCTCGCGGCGGAGAAACTGATGCACCTCGATCACGCGGTCGACGCGGACGTGCTCGTCTGTGGGCGGGATGCCGACGCGAAGCAGGTGATCATCGGGCTGGCGAACCAGATCGAGGGCATCCGCGGGATCGACGCCGGCGGCCTCTCGCAGTCGCGTTATGTGGAGATGCTCACGTCGCTCCTCATCAATCTCAATCGCAAACACAAGACGGAGACAGCGATCAAGGTCACGGGGCTGTAAGCATGGCGACGACGAAGAACGGCGACACGGAAATCTGGTACGAGGTCAGGGGCGATGGGCCGCCGGTGGTGATGGTGTACGGCATTGGCGGCAACGCGCGCGGCTGGTGGGACGAGTTCCCAAAGCTGTTGAGCGAACGCTACAGGCTCGTCATGCTCGACAACAGGGGCACCGGGCGCTCCGAGAAGCCGGTGACGCCCTGGGGCATGTCCGAGATGACGGGGGACATCGAGGCGGTGGCAAATGCCGCCGGGCTCGACACGTTCCACCTGCTCGGGTGCTCGCTGGGGACAGTCCTCGCACGGCAATTCGTGCGCGAACGGGGTGGCACGCGTCTCCGCTCTCTCGCGCTGATCTGTCCGCCAAACGGGACGCCGGCCACGCCCGAGGACATGAACGCCGCGCTCTGGTGGGACCGCAATAAGGATGCGACTGAGAACGCGCGCAAGAGTTGGCCGATCATCCACCCGGAGCCGTGGATCGCCGCAAACGAGGGGCTGCTGGTCTCGAAGTTCCACGCGAGCATGGAAGAGCCTACGCCCGCACGGACGTTCAAGTTCCAGATGGAGGCGGCACAGACGGCGACGGAACCGAATGGCGCACTCAACGACTACGCGTGGCCCGTACTCATCGCCCATGGCGCGCTCGACCGGCTGGTGCCTCCGGAGAACGCGCACTCGCTCAAGGAGGCCGTACCGCGGGCGCGCCTGGAGATGTTCGCGGGCGGAAGCCACAACCTCTGGTGCCACGATGCGGAGGGGACGGCACGCGTTGTCCTCGATTT
>JBKKBS010000054.1:0-4155 GCA_046713815.1 Tepidiformaceae bacterium | reverse complement strand
TCTTCCAGGACCCCTACGCGAGCCTCAACCCGCGAATGTCCGTCGGCAGCATCATCAGCGAGCCCATTACCATCCATAAGCTCGCCTCCAACGGCAAGGAGAAGAAGGACAAGGTCCAGAACCTCCTCCAGACAGTGGGCTTGAACCCGTACTTCGCCAACCGCTTCCCGCACGAGTTCTCGGGTGGCCAGCGCCAGCGCATCGGCATCGCCCGCGCCCTCGCGGTGGAGCCGGACTTCATCGTGTGCGACGAGCCTGTCTCCGCCCTCGATGTTTCGATCCAGGCGCAGATCATCAACCTGCTCCAGGACCTCCAGGACCAGTTCAACCTGACCTGCCTGTTCATCGCCCACGACCTCTCGGTGGTGCGCCATATCTCCGACCGCGTCTGTGTGATGTACCTCGGCCACGCCATGGAGCTGACGGACCGGGACTCGATCTTCGAGAACCCGCTCCATCCCTACACCAAGGCGCTCATGTCGGCGGTTCCCATCCCGGACCCGAAGATCGAACGCCAACGCGAACGCATCATCCTCCTTGGCGACGTGCCGAGCCCGTTGCGGCCGCCCCAGGGCTGCGTCTTCCATACCCGCTGCCCCATCGCCATCGACGAGTGCCGCGTGCGCCGCCCCGACTGGCGCAACGTGGGCACCGCCGACAAGGAGCATTGGGTCTGGTGCCACCGCGTTTAGCGATTGGCGATTCACGATTCGGACGTGCGAAAGGGACCGGGAGACCGGTCCCCTTTTCGTTTGGAGAGGGAGTGCCATGGATGGTCCAAGCATTGGGGACGCGTTCGGGCAGATGCTGCTCGACCGCATGGCCGCGCCGGAGCTCGACGCCGCCTATCCAGAGCTGATCGAGCGAGATGACGGGCTGCTCCAGACCGGCCACCGGGGTAGGTATTTTGCCCCGTACGCCGAGTGGCACCCGTCGGAGCAGGCACTGGTCGGTAGGTTGTCGGGGCGCATTCTGGATGTGGGCGCGGGAGCAGGGCGGGTGAGCCTGTATCTGCAGGAGCGCGGCTCCGACGTTGTCGCACTCGACATCTCGGCAGGCGCGGTCGAGGTCTGCGGACGGCGCGGGATTGGCGCGACCTTCTTCGGAACCATCTACGACCTGCTAGCGACTTCGCCCGAGCCTTTCGACGCCTTCGTGCTCTGTGGGAACAACACGGGTCTGCTTGCTTCCCGCAGCGAGGCGCCGCGCTTTCTCCGAGCGCTGGCAGCCATGGCGCGACCTGGAGCGCGCATCGCGGGCACGTGGCTCGACCCTTACCTTACCGACAACTCCGACCATTTGGCCTACCACCGGTGGAATCGCGAGCGCGGGCGGATGGGCGGCCAGTTGCGCATGCGGAGCCGTCATCGCAACCTCGCCACACCGTGGTTCGACTACCTGTTCTGTTCGCCCGCCGAGGCGGAGGAGCTGATCGCGGGAACTGCTTGGAGGGTGGAGGCCATCAGACAGGACGACCAAGAACCGGGATACACGATTTCGTTGACGCTTCGATAGAATGGGCGCATGACAGCCCAACAGGCCACGGCCCCGCTCCGGATGTCCGAGGTCGAGTTCCTCGCGCGTTACGCGGACCTCAAGCCGTCGTACGAATTCGTCAACGGTGAGGTCACGCAGAAACCGATGACCAAATGGTCCCACTTCCGTATTGCCGACGAGCTTGCCGGGATCCTGCGCGACTACCGTCGGGGCGACGCAGGGGGCATCTCTGGCGAAGACCCCACGGTCAACATCAGCGGGACGGCGGATCGCCGGTATCGGGCCCCGGATGTCGCTTACTGGAGCCCGGCGAAGCGGACACGGGTGGGCGAGATCTTCCTGCCGCCGACCCTCGCCATCGAGGTCATGTCGCAAGGGCAGACGCTGACGAACATGCGGGCCAAGTGCCGTGAATACCGCGCACGAGGCGTCGATGTCGTCTGGTTGATAAATCCCCCTCGTCGAACCGTGGAAGTCTTCGACGGCGAGCGAGATGGCGACGCGCTCGTCGCTTCGGACGCGATGCTTGAGTCGCCCCACCTTCCCAGCCTCCGGGTCCTCCTCCGCGACCTCTTTAGCGTCCTCGACGAGTAACGACGCCCGTCCGATAGAATGGAAGCATGACAGCCCAACAGGCCACGGCTCCGCTCCGGATGTCCGAGGTCGAGTTCCTCGCGCGTTATGCCGACCTCAAGCCGTTGTACGAATTCGTCAACGGTGAGGTCACGCAGAAGCCCATGACCAAACGAGCACATACGCGCATCGCCGAAGAACTCATCGTTCGGCTCGGCCTGTACTGGAGGGCGGCGCGGCAAGGCAGTTCGGGCCCAGAGCCGACGGTGAATCTCAGCACCGGGCCAGACCGAAGGTATCGAACGCCCGACCTGGCCTACTAGGCCCCGGGAAAGCCGGAGTCCGTCGGGGACATCTATCTACCGCCGACACTTGCGATGGAGATCATCTCTCCGGGTCAGACGCTCACAACGATGCGGGCGAAGTGCCGAGAGTTTCGGTCCCGTGGGGTCGACGTCGTATGGTTGATTCGCCCAGTTCGGCGGACGGTGGAGGTCTTCGATGGCGACCTCGACGGCGAATTGCTTACGGGTGAAGCGGTACTGGAGTCTTCCCACATCCCCGGGTTCGAAGTCGCTCTCGACGAGCTGTTCGGCGCAGTGGACCGCTGACTCCGCCTCTATGTGGTCGTTCGCGCGGCGCTAAGGGCTTCTGTATGCTTCAAGGGTAAGTTCGTTGGTGCAACGCGGTGGCAGCGCCGCATCCATTTCCATCCAATAATCGGGACAGCGAGGAAAATTCATGGAACTGCGCTTCGGTGAAAAAGAAGAGGCCCTGCGCCAGCAGGTCCGCGGCTTCCTCAAGGCGAACATCCCCGGCGAAGAGGGTACGGACGGCATGTTCGGCGGCCGCACCGACGAGGCGTTCGAAGAGGCGAAGCAGTTCAATGCCGCGCTCGCGAAGAACGGCTGGATCGCGCCCGCCTGGCCGAAGCAGTACGGCGGACTCGGCGCCTCCATCACCGAGCAGATGGTCTTCAACGAAGAGTTCGGATATGCGGGCGCCCCCGATACTGGCACGCGCGGCTTCGGCGTTGGCATGATCGGCCCCACGCTCATTATCCACGGCTCCGACGAGCAAAAGAGCCGCTATCTCCCGAAGATCACGAGCGGTGAACACATCTGGTGCCAGGGCTACAGCGAGCCCAGCGCGGGCTCCGACCTCGCTTCGCTACAAACGCGCGCTATCCGCGATGGAGATGACTTCGTCATCAACGGCCAGAAGATCTGGACCTCTGGCGGGCACCGCGCCAACCAGATGTTCTGTCTCGTGCGCACGGACCCCGAGGCGCCGAAGCACCGCGGTATCAGCTTCCTCCTGATCGACGACATCAAGAACACGCCCGGCCTGACCATCCGTCCGCTTGTGAACATGGCGAACCGCCACCACTTCAACGAAGTCTTCTTCGAGGACGTGCGCGTGCCCGCCCGCAACCTCATCGGCGAGGAGAACCGAGGCTGGTACGTGGGCATGACTCTGCTCGACTTCGAGCGCTCCGGCATCGGCACGACCGCCTCCCAGAAGCACACCCTCGAGCGCCTCGTGACGAGCCTGCGTGAGGGGCCGGCGGGCCGGCGTGAAAAATACCGCGCAAAGCTGGCCGAGCACGTCGTGGCAAACAACGTCGGGCGCTTCCTTGGCTACCGCATCGGCGACATGCAATCGCGCGGCATGGTGCCGAACTACGAGGCCTCGGTGATCAAGATCTTCCAGTCCGAGCTCGGGCAGCGCATTTACAACTTCGGCGTCAACATGCTCGGCCTCTCCGGACAGATGGTGCCGGAGGAGTCACGCGCCCCGCTCGGTGGGAACCTCCCGGAGGCGTATCTCGGGGCCGTCCCCTCGTCCATCTACTCCGGCACGAACGAGATCCAGCGCAATATCATCGCCACGCGCGGGCTGGGATTGCCGCGAGGCTAGCACCCGTCACCAACGTCGCATCTGTGCATGGCGTAGCGCAATACGGCCCTACACGTGTGGAGCCGCATTCCATTCCGATTTCATAGCCGCTCGCTCGATACGATGGGATCGTGCTCCAGCAGGGCCAGTTCGAAGGGCGCGTGGGCGCGATCGCGACGGCGGGGT
>JBKKBS010000053.1:0-3978 GCA_046713815.1 Tepidiformaceae bacterium | reverse complement strand
CCTACATTGTTAGCTGAGCCGCGAACCTCAACCACGGTGAGTGATCCGCTCCCACGCGGAGGACTCCGATGTGGGTCCGTGGTTCCCTGTGCCGTCAAGCGACGGCACAGGGTTACGGGAGATGCCTATCGACCGGACCGTGTCGACGCCGCGACCCGGAACGGATAGCCCGGCGCCCCGTTCAGCATGAGGGGAGCGAGCGTGGTGATCTTGTCCTTGTCGGCGTAGAGCACCCCGAAGCCGCTCGAATCCTTCGCCGCTCCGTACCGGGGGGTGTAGTGCACCGAGCCGTCCTCGGCGTGGCTCACCCGGGTCGAATCGGCGACAAACTGCGGCCGCGGATAGTACGTGAACGTCTGCATCTTCGGGCTGAACCGGACGTTCGCCATCGGCCGGTCAGGCGTGCTCGTGTCTGGGAACCAGACGTTGCCTTCCCTGTCGATCGACGCCTCGTAGGGCTGCGACCCGCGGATGGGGATGTCCCACTCGGTCCAGACGCCCGTCTTCGGGTCGAGCTTCGCAATCTTGCCCGGCCGATTGCCGGCGGCCCAGATGCCCGTCCAGATATTGCCCTCGGCGTCTGAGTTGGGACCCCGCCGGAAGTTGGCCGGGTAGCTTGGCGGCGCAAACTCCGTCCACGACCCATTCGCCGGGTTGTAGCGGCCCAACTTGCCGCCGTTCCATTCAGCCACCCAGACGTTGTCGGACGGGTCGATGGTCTGGCCGTAGGGCTCGGCGCCCGGCGTCGGAATCCGGAATGTCGCCGCCTTGCCGGTCGTCGGATCGTACGTGCCAATCGCACCGCTCAACATCCAGTTCGCAGTAACTCTGCCCTTGGAGTCGACCGTCGCGGCCATCAGCGGGCCCTTCTGCTTGGACCGGACCACGTCGTCCGGGTCGAGGTCGACGACGTGCTCCCACTTCTCGGTCTTCGGGTTGAAGCCGAGGGGCCGCGAGTCGAGCTCCGAGCCACTTCCACCGCCATCGACCTTGCCGTCTGGCGTCCGCGAGAACTCCGGCACCCAGACCATGCCTTTCCGGTCGATGATGAGCTCGTGCACGCCGGCCCGCTTGTCGGGCAACTCCCAAGCCTTGATCTCTCCGGTGCGCGGATCCAGCCGCACCAGCCGGCTGGGGATCCCGCGATCGACGGCCCAGCGGTTGCCCTGCGTGTCGATCTGGACCTGCATGATGATCCGGACGCCGGCGACGCCGCCCGAGGCGCCCTCTCCGTCCGCCGGACCGGCCGCCGGAGCCGCCGCAGCCTGACCGGTCGGCGCCGCTTCGCGGACGTAGTACTCGATGTACTGCGCCTTGGCGAGCGCGGCCTCGTCGATCGGCCACTCCTTGTCAGTCCGTACCGCGCGCGGCTTCTTGTCGACCCCGAAGTTCTTGGTCAGATACTCGAGGACATCCTTGCGGTCCTGGATGCCGAAGCGGAAGTTGCTGGCCGCCCCGGCGAGCATGCCCCCGCCAAACCGGTCTTTATCGTTCTCGAGCAGGTTCTTGCCCTGCATGTGCTCGAGCGCGAGCCGCCATCCGGACGCACTGCGTGTCCGCATCGGAAATGTGTTCTCCCCGTGGCACTTGAAGCAGAGGTTCTCGAGGACCTCGCGCCCCGGGCCGGGCGGGTAGACCTCCTCATAGCTCGCGAACTGCACCTCCGGCTTGGGCGTGAGGACGCCGTTCGCGCCCCTGGCCATGGCCGGATCAACCGACGTCGGGTACTGATTCGGATCCTTGGTGGCGCTCATCGCCACCTTCACAGCTGGATTCTCGCCCGCCTTGACGACCACCTTCTGTGTCTGCGACTCGAGCCCCCTGCCGCGGACGGTGAGCTCGTAGGTGCCCGGAAACATCGCCACCGCGCGGAACGCGCCGGCGTTCGTGTACACCATGTACATGACGTGCTTGTCTGTGTTGTACAGATAGACGTGCGCCGCCTTGAACGGCTTGGGCGCCGCCACCGTTCCCGACACACTGCCCATGCTTTGCAGGGACGCGGCCTTCTGCGCCGCCGCCCCTCCACCCACGCCGAACATCCCATAACCGGCGACCAGGCCCATCACCGCGATCACGAGCATCGCGACTCGCCCACTGACCGTCGGCCGCTTATTGTGCGACCGTGACATCTTGGAACTCCTCATCTAGCGCCTCCTCGAAAGTTGATGACTTAACGTGACGGGCATTGTGTGTGGCGCCAGCTCAGATGTCCAACGCGCTTGCCTATATCCGTATTGGGCGAATCGACACGCTCAGAACACGACTCGGAAACCCAGCTGCATGATCCGCGATTGATACGCAATGTTGAAGTTCTGGACCGGTCGGCCGTAGGCCGGGCTGACTTCCGCTGTCACGTAGGACCCGTAGTTGGCGTGGTGGAACAGGTTGAACACCTCGACGATCCCATCTACGGTCGCGTGCGCGCCCAAGCGGAAGCGCCGCTGGAGGCGCATATCCGCGCGGTATAAGGGTTCCCCAGTGAAGTTCTTGCGTGGGACGACCCCTGTTCCTGGATCACCGTCGAACATCCGGTCAGCTCGGCGCTAAGCTTGTACACGCCGGCCGCGGCGCGCCAATCCGGTATTGGCCGAGGCGTCGGTTACGCCGACCGAGACGTAGCCGGAGTCGACGTGGAGCGCCGTCACCGTCACGCCCGGTAGGACCGCATCGGTCACGGTGCCGGTCACGGCGGTGTCTTGCGCGCTAGCGGGCCCAGTAACCGCCAGGATAGTCCAAAGCAGCGCCACCAGCAGCCTCGATGATCTGTCAGCTCCTCCTATGAAACCTTGGTGTCACCTCATCTTATGGCGGCAGTTACCCCCGAACAATCTGGAGGGTGACGTCACTGTTCCGTTCGCGGCGACCTTGAGATTGGCCACATGTTACACCCGCGAAACCCCCTGTGCCAATAATCGGTAGTGGGTCAGTTTGACCGTCAATAGGCGAGAGGCGGGTGAAACACCTCTGGGAAAAGGTAAAGCAGAGCGCTTGCGATAATGCCGCAGAGGATGAAGGCCCGAATGAAGCGCAACCGTGAAGTGGACATTGGCGAAGCCTCCCTGGTTCTACAATCGCCTACGAGACGAGCAGGCCGACGATTTCCTCAATCGACCACACGTGACTCGCAATGCCAGCTTCCATTGCGGGCGTCACGCGGAGCGTCTGATGCACGCGGGCGAAGTTGTAATACATAAAGTATAGGGCCGCGGTCGCCGCGGGGTTCTCCAACTTTTTCGAGAAGGCATTCGTCAGACGTGTGAACCGCCGTACGGACATCCGCATCGTGAGGTTCTACCGTTCGACGTAGCTCGTCGAGATGTGTTTCGGGTCTGGCGAACCGGTCACTTCTGCCCAGCGCCTGATCGAGGCGACGTGCGTCAAGCACGCGAGCACGCATGATCGCCATCGACATCCACCATGCTTCGCGCTTGATTAGATTAGAACGCCAGGCGCAAGCCGAACTGCATCTCTCTCGGGCCCTTGGCGCTGAAAATCCGGCCGAAGTTCGCGTTGCCGAAAATGCGGTTCGGCAGGTCAAAGTTCGCCCGGTTCAGCAGGTTGAAGATCTCCCATCGGAACTCGAGCTCCGACGTCCCTGGCAGCCTCAACGTTTTGGCCAGGGAGACATCCACGTTCGCGTAGCCCGGCCCGATGACGCTGTTGCGCGGTGCGTTTCCGAATGTGAACACGTCGGGCAGCGCAAACGCCGAGGTGTCGAACCAACGCTCCGGAGCCTGATCGCCGCCCGGCAGGTTCGGATCGCGCAGCTGGTTCGGGCGCTGCGCCGGTCCGGCGCCGATGTTCGCCCGGTCAACGCTGAGATTGACCGTGAAGGGCGCACCGCTTTGGGCGATGAGGATGGCGTTGGCCCGCCATCCGCCGAGCAACGCCTCGACCGCTCCGCCAGATCCGTTGAAGAAGGGAATCTGGAGGATGGCGCTCGCAATGAACTGATGCCGATGGTCGAAGCTGGAG
>JBKKBS010000052.1:0-4555 GCA_046713815.1 Tepidiformaceae bacterium | reverse complement strand
CCCTCTCCACTGCGGTGGAGAGGGGGAGGCGGCGGGGGTGAGTGCCAGGGATGCAAGCGGCGACGATGGCTCGGTGGACGGACATCCCGCCCTCGCCCCGGCCCTGGCCCGCAGCGGAGGGAGAGGGGGGACGGCTGCCCGTGAGAAGGCGCCAGACCGCTTGCTGACGCGCGCGGCTCCGTCCCCCTGGGATGGGAGGAGAGGCGCGGCGTGACGGCGTGGCGAGCAACATCATTCAGGCCGGGCGGGCGAGCCAGATGTCGCGCATGAGCTGGGCCTGGCCGACGTGCTCGCGGAGGTGGCCGATGCCGTTGATGAGGATCTCGCGGCCGCTGCGAGTGGGAATGTCTGGCGCCTCATTGGGCCAGCCGATCATCTCGTTGAGGTGTGCCTCGGTGCCGGGCGCAAGGACCGTATCGAAGTCTTTGAGGGCGGCATCGATCGCCTCGGTGAGGGAGGTCGCCGTGCCGCCCTCGGCGCGGAAGGCCTCGGCGCGGTCGCCCTTGCGGTAATTGGCGATGGAACCGGGCTGGCCGGAGACGACGCCGAAGAAGAAGCGGCACGCGGCGAGCGAGTGCCGGGTGAGCACCGTGAGCGAATTGGTATTTGGGGCAGGCGTCCAGTCGAATGCCTCGTCCGGGAGGTCGGCGATCGCCTCCTTGAGCATGCCGAAGGATTGACGCGTGACTTCGAGGGCGGATTGGTGCGTGGGTGTCACGTTTCGATCCTAGCCGTTGCAGCGGCGCGTGCCTTCCGTTCGGAGGCGATCATGCGGAGGAGCATGAGGTAGTCGGGGTCGCTGTGAGTGACGTGAGAGGGGACCATGCTCTCGGCGAGGGCGGCGGTCGTGGATTTCGTCAGAGCGAGAGACATCGGGTCCTTGGCGAGGAGCTTCGCGGCGAGGGCGCGGGCGGCAATGAGCGCTTCGCCGTCCGGTACGACGTGGTTCACGAATCCCCACCGGAGGGCGTCGTCGCTGGAGAAGCGGTCGCAGGTCATGACCAGCTCCTTCGTGCGGGCGGGACCGAGCTCGCGCATGAGGCGGGGGAGTGCGCTCCAGGTGAGCGGGATGTCGAGGTCAACCTCGGGGATCGAGAACCAGGCGGATTGGGCGGCGATGCGGAGGTCGAGGCAGGCGAGGAAGACGACGGCGCCGCCGATCGCGAGACCGTTGACCGCGCCAATCGTGACCTGGGGGAGCCCTTCGAGGGCGGCGGCGGTGCGGACGCCCGTATAGGCGTTGAGGCGCTCTTCGAGCGGGTCAAGCACGCGTTCCGGTTGAGGCGTCTCGCGCGCCTCCGCCGCGCGGGCGCCGAGGTCCGCGCCAGCGGAGAACGCGCGACCGGAACCGGTGACGATCACGACCCGTGTGGCGGCATCGTCCCGCAGCTCCGCACAGGCCGCCTGCAACTCGGCGTGCATGGTGAAGCTGATGGCGTTGAGCTTCTCCGGGCGATCGAGTGTGATCGTGGCAAGGCCGGGGAGTTCAGCATCGCGCGCGAGGGTGAAGGTCGCCATGCGCGCATCGTACGCCGTGGAGATGAGACGCGTCGCAGGCCCGCCGTGACGAGAGCTTCCGTCCCGGGCCGAGGGCTGGCCACCACCGTTTGGGTGAGAATCAAGAGGATCGCAAGGCGTGGCGGAGTGTCGCGGTGCGTCGGAGAGTGCGCACCCTTCACAATAGAAGCTGTGTTGCGCTACTCGGTCCTCGCCTCCGACTACGACGGCACGCTCGCGCTGGATGGTACCGTGGCGGAGGCGACGATTGATGCCCTACGCCGATTCAAGGAGGCGAAGGGGATCTTCCTGCTCGTGACGGGCCGGGACATGGACGACCTTCGAAGCGTGTTCCCTGAGCTGGGGATTTGTGACCTGATCGTCGCGGAGAACGGCGCATTGATCTACGAGCCAGCGACGGGCAAGGAATGCCTGCTGGGCCCGGAACCGCCGCCGCAATTCATCGCGGCACTCAAAGCTCGCGGTGTCGAACCGATCCTGCCGGGACGGGTGATCGTGTCGACCCGCCAACCTCACGAGAACACGGTCCTGGCAGTGAGCGAGGCGCTTGGACTTCCATACCATGTAATTTTCAATAAGGGCGCCGTGATGATCTTGCCTTTAGGCATCAACAAGGGCACAGGGGTCGATGCCGCCCTCGCGAGACTGGGTGTCGCTCCGGAGAACGTGGTGGCCGTGGGCGACGCGGAGAACGACCACTCGCTGCTTGCGGGAGTGGGGCTGGGCGTGGCCGTTTCGAATGCGCTTGAGAGCCTCTGCGAGGAAGCCGACTTCGTGCTTGATTCGCCCGCGACCGCCGGCGTGGCCGAGCTGATTGAGATGTTGTTGGCCGGGGACCCGCGTCTCGCGCGGCGGCGCCCCACCGTCGGGCAGCCCGTGAGTGAAGCCTCCGCCGCGGCGGAGGAAAGCGTGCCAGGCGGAGCCGTGGCGGGATGAGTGACTCACTCGCGCTGGGGATCGACGTCGGTGGCACCGGGATCAAGGCGGGTATCGTGAACACCCGCACGGGACGCTTGGCCGCCCCACGCCGTCGCGTGCAAACGCCAAGGCCTGGCACACCTGATGCCGTCGTGAGCGCCATCTGCGACCTCACCCACGGAATCGACATGGGTACGCTCGGGGCGGTGGGCGTCGGATTCCCGGCGGCGATCAAGGATGGCCGGGCGCTGACGGCCGTGAATCTCCATGCCGACTGGTTGGACGTGCGGCCCGGCGAGGCGATCGGCAACGCCCTCGGCCTGCGCGTGGCCGTCCTCAACGACGCCGATGCGGCGGGGCTGGCCGAGGTGCGCTTTGGCGTGGCGCGGGGAGTGATGGGCACGGTCGTGATGGTGACGCTGGGCACTGGCATCGGCACGAGCCTCTTTCACGACGGCAGGCTGATCCCGAACGCCGAACTGGCGCGCGTGCGGATCAAGGGCAAGGAAGCGCAGCTGCGGGCGAGCGAAGCGGCACGCAAACGGCGCGGCGTGAGCTGGGAAGCATGGGCGCGGGACATCGATACCTACCTGGCGGAACTCCAGCAAATCATCTGGCCCGACCTGGTCATTATTGGCGGGGGCGTGTCCGCGAAGTCCCACTTCTTCCTGCACCACCTGGAGAGCGAGATCCCGGTGCGCCCGGCGAAGCTGCTAAACAACGCCGGCATCGTGGGCGCGGCGTTATACGCCACGGAGATGCGGCGTCAGGACTGAGGCTTCCGTTCCCAGAGTCCGCAGCCGGTTTCGTGGTCGTCAAGGAAGGGTCCGACGCATTCGCTGCCCTCGCGCACGATATGCAGGCAGAGGTTCAGGAGATGCCCCCCGGCGCGCTCGCCCATCGTGACGCGCAGGAAGGCGCATTTTGCCGCCAGCCGCGGCGGATCGATTGGACGCCCGTAACCTGCCATGCCACCGACTATATGGTGCGACAAGGGAGGAGGGGAAAGGGAAGAGGGAGGACATCCCATGGGCGCCCTCGCGGCGTAGTGTCAGAGGATGTGGACGCGGGAACGGGTTCGGGTGGTGACGCTGGTGGCGTTGATGGTGGCTTTGATCGTCGCTGTCGGAGTGGGAGGCTCGCGCGACGACGGCGACCGTAAGCCGCTGACACTGACGGACCTGCTCTCAGGCTTCTCGCGGCCGCGGACGGTACATTTCACCCCTGATGGGCGGCTGCTGATTACCGACCTGGGAACGGGCAAGGACGACGGTCGCGTGGTGGCGGTGGATCTCGACCGCAAGACTCGGGAAGTGCTCATGGATCAGCTGCCGTCGACGCGCGACAGTGGCCAGCGCTTCGCGGACGTGGCGGGGCCGAGCGGCGCGGCGATGGCGTCCGACGGGGCGCTCTGCGTGGTCATCGGCGACGGCCCGGACGGCCGCGGCTTCGCGGAGATGCGCTGCACGGACGGCCTGCGAGTGGACCTGAAGGCGTACGAGCGGGCGAACAACCCCGGCGGCGGCGAACTCGAGAGCAACCCGTTCGACATCGTCTACGCAGGAGATGGCCCCGGCGACTGGTATGTGAGCGATGCCGCCGCGAACGTCGTGCTGCATGTCAGCCGCTCGGGCGAGGTGAGCGTGGTTGGCGTCTTCAACGAAGTCGCGGGGTTTGGCTCGCCCGAGGGGGTCCCGACTGGACTCACAGCCTGGGAGGGACGCCTGACGACCGCGCTCTACGGCGGTGCACTGCTTACCGGTGGCCCAAACCTCACGGTCCCGGTGTTCGTAAGTGACGCGCACCCGATTGCGTCGGCGCCGCCATACTCTCCGATCAACCCCACCGGGGGCGGCAACTTCGTCGTCTATCTCACCTACAGCGACCTTGAGGGGCGGGAGAACACCGGCAGCATCCGCCTCGTCGACAACGTCCTGGTGGACGGTCTCGACCGGCCGACGGGCTTCGTCCGTCTCGCGGACGGGCGCTTCGTCGTTGCGGAGGAGGCGCGCGGGCGCGTGCGCATCGTCGAGGAGCAGAAATAGCGGGCGTATACACTGGAGCGATGGAAGCGAAGGCCGAACTTCTTGCGATGGTCCAAGGACTGACCGACGGCGAA
>JBKKBS010000051.1:0-2587 GCA_046713815.1 Tepidiformaceae bacterium | reverse complement strand
CCTCGGCATGGGCGACCTGCTGACGCTCATCGACAAGGCCAAGCTGGAGATGGGCGACGAGGACACGGACAAGTTCAAGGAGAAGCTGAAGAAGGGATCGTTCGACCTGCAGGACTTCGTCGAGCAGTTGCGCAAGGTGCGGCGCATGGGACCGCTGGGGCAACTGGTGCAGATGCTGCCGGGGTTCAACAAGATCAAGGCGCAACTGGACGTGGACGAGATGGACGACTCGTTCTTCGACCACGCGGAGGCGATCGTGATGAGCATGACGCAGTGGGAGCGGCGGCACCCGGAGAAGATCGACGGCAAGCGCCGAAAGCGCATCGCGCGCGGCAGCGGCACGAACTCGCAGCAGGTGAACCAGCTCCTGAAGCAGTTCTTCGAGGCGCGGAAGATCGCGAAGTCGTTGGCGGGCGGGAAGATGCCGATGCTGCCGGGGATGAGGTAGGGATTTCCAATTTGCAATTGTCAATTTCCAATTGGCCTCGCGGCGCAGCAATTGGAAATTGCAAATCGGAAATTGGAAATTGCCCCGGTGGGGTTTAGGGGGCGTATGGGGTACGCTTGCGGACACGATGGCTCGGGGCGGGCGGGCTGAGTTCGAGGAGATAGAATGCTGAAAATTCGACTGCGGCGTATCGGCAAGAAGCGGACGCCGTTTTACCGGGTGGTGGTGGCGGAGAAGGAGACGAAGCGGGACGGCGCGTTCCTGGAGACGCTGGGGTCGTACGACCCGCACGCAGACCCCCCGGTGGCGATCATTGACGCGGAGAAGACGCGCGAGTGGATCAAGAAAGGCGCGCAGCCCAGCGAGGCGGCGATTAAGGTGCTACAGCGTGCGGGTGTCCTCGAAGCGCCGGTGCGGGCGGAGACGAAGGTAGCGCCGGTGGGCAAGGGTAAGGCTGGCGCGAAGGCGGCCGCTGCCGCTCCGGCGGCGAAGGCTGCGCCTGCCGCGGCGGTAGTCGCCGTCGCGGACGCGCCCGCAGCAGTGGCGGTGGCGGAAGCGCCCGAGGCGGAGGCGCCGGCCATCGAGACTGAGCCCGTTGTGGCTGAACCGGAGGCTACGGCTGAAGTCGCTGAGCCTGAGGCGCCCGCGGCTGAAGTCGAGGCTCCGGCCGCGGAGGATGCGACCGAGGCGGTCGCGGAAGCGGCGATCGAGGGCGACGCAAGCAACGAAGTCGCGCAGGAGCCCGGCGATGACGACGTGCAGGCCGCTCCGACCGTCGAATAAACGACAGAGACCAACCCGGGAGGGTTCGCACATGGCTTCGATGATGACCGATGTGATTGAGTACCTGGCGAAGGCGCTCGTGGATGAGCCGGACGAGGTGAAGGTGGAGGAGCGCGACGATGGCGGTCGCGTGATGGTGCGGCTCGACGTGGCGGAGGGCGACTGGGGCAAGGTGATCGGCAAGGGCGGCCGCATCGCGACGGCGCTGCGCTCGATGGTGAAGGTGGCGGCGGTCAAGGAAGACGTGCGCGTGAGCCTGGAAATCGGCGACTGAGGGCGAGTACCGAGCACCGAGTACCGAGTACCGAGTACTAGTGCCCTTCCAACTTGAGTAGAACGGTGGGATGCTGTTCCTGGCTGTGGCGGGCCAGGAGCAACGTCGGTGGGAGCCCGACGAATTGTCCTGCGACCTCTGACCGAAGGTGAGTCCTCTACCCTGGAGCAGCGACTCCGCGAGAAGCGCCTGCCGGCCAAGATCTACGAGCGCTACCGCATCATCGACCTGGTGCGCGACGGGATGACGCCTGCGGCAGCGTCTCGTGCAGTGGGCTGCAGCGACGGCAAAGACGAGCACTGGGTCCATCGCTTCAACGACAGCGGCTTCACCAGCTTTGAGAAGCAACCCAATCATCCCGGCCGGCCGATCATCATCGATAGCCAGCAGGTGCGATCCCTCATTCGCGTCGCGTTGAGCCGTCCCGAAGACCTCGGCTTGCCGTTCACGCAATGGTCGGTGAGTAAGCTCAAGGCATATTGCTTGAAGCAGGGACTCATCCCGCCCATCACAGACGAGTGGGTACGACGGCTGCTGCGGCGCGAAGGTGTCTCCTATCAGCACACCAAGACCTGGAAGGAATCGAACGACCCGAACTACGAGGTCAAAAAAACGCCGTCCTCGACCTCTACGAACAGTGCCCAGAGAACGGTGCGGTCATCTGCTTCGACGAGTGCGGCCCGCTCGAGCTGAGACCGCTGGCCGGGAAGGGCTGGTTCCGCTCCGGTCACCCGCAGCGCTTCCGGGCGACCTACCGGCGATTGCAGGGCACCGAGCAACTCCTCGCCTTCTACGATGTCCATGCCGACTGCCTCGTTGGCCAGGTGCGCAAGCACAAACGGGTCGACGACCTGCTCGCCGTCTTCGCCCGCCTCAGAGCCTGCTATCCCATGGACGTCCGGCTCTACGTGGTGATGGACAACCTCAACACGCACAAACACGCTCGCCTCAAGGCGTTCATGGCTGCGCACAACATCGAGCCCGCCTACACGCCGACCTATTCGAGCTGGCTCAACGCCATCGAAGCGCACTTTACGAGCCTCAAGAAGTTCGCGATCGGGGGCACTGACGATCCGAGCCAC
>JBKKBS010000050.1:0-2952 GCA_046713815.1 Tepidiformaceae bacterium | reverse complement strand
CGCTTCGAGGCGCCGCCGGGAAGCGGGCTCGCCACCCGGCAACAGCTCGGCGCTCGGCTCACTCGGTTGCCAGTGCGAGTGAGCCACTCGCGCGGCACCTGTTGGAGGCGGCGGCAGCCGGGTGGGAGCAGGGATCACCGCTCGCAAGGGGACCTCGCTCCAGCGTCGAAAGAACGGGCCGAAGACCGCCAAAGGGCCGCCCGTCCGTCCGGCCACTTGCTCTGGCTCCACGGCCAGGACCCCCGGCAACTCGTGGAAGTCGACGCCGATCTCCGCCAGCCGTTTCCCGACTCGCTGGTCCCGTGCTCGGCCGAACGGCCCGAAGTCCCGGCTGACGAACACGGCGGCAGCCCCGACCGTTCGGGCCACGGCCGGCACTTCTTCCTCCGGCCGCCCGTAGCGGACCATGAGCATGCCGCCCAGTTCGGCGATCTCGGTGGCCAACGACTCGAGCGATCGTCGGAGGAACCATGCGCGGTTAGGCGAGGCGTACCGCCCATGGAGCAGCCGATCGTCGAGTACGAAGAGGCAAAGCAATCTGCGGTGAGGCAACGCTGCTGAGAGGGCGGGGTGGTCGTGGAGGCGCAGGTCGCGCCGGAACCATACCACCGCCGTGCTATCGCTGGGAGTGGTGCCGGTAGTGATCATCAGCCCAGAGACTCCATCCAATCAGCACGACGCACCATTGCGCGCGGCATCCCACGGAGGATCCGGCGGTGGAAGAGCGCGAGCGCGTGCCAGCATACCAGTCCGGGCACCTGATGGGGATGCCGTCACCCGGTGCATGCTGCGGAGCCAGGCAACGGCTCCCATGTGAGGTAAGCCGCGTCATGGTAGGCAGGTGCCTACCGACCGGCCCGCTGACGGCGCGAACGCGGACTCAGACGACCCCGTGATAGATGGTGGATGCCTAAGAAGTGCCTAACAGAGTAGACGCCTTATCAAAAACGTTCGGCCATGGACTTCGACTGTCAAACAGGAGGAAGTACTACAGCGGTTTGCGCTGGGGCCCCTCTTGGTCCCGGAGCATGGGCACACGACGAGGTATCTATCCGGACAGCTTTCGAGTTGCTGCAATCCGCGTCCCCAGCCGAACGCGAGGTCGCCGGTCGGTCGTATTATTCAAGGAAGCAGCCAGTCGGCGTGGAGAAGGAAGCTATGACGAACCCCCAGGGTCACACCATGCCTCGAGCCGAGCGCCCGACGGTCCCGGAGGGTTACGGAATGCCCCAGGACCCCGAGGGCATGCTCAGCTGGGAGTGGGCTGAGGAAAGGCTGACCGTGTCCATGAACTACTGGATCGGGACAGTGCGCCCGAATGGGCGGCCGCATTCGACTCCGGTGTGGGGTGTCTGGTTCGCAGGAGGGCTCTACTTCGATGGCAGCGACCAGACGCGCCGGATGAAAAACATCGCCGCGAATCCAGATGTCGCCGTACATCTCGAAAGCGGCGACGAGGTGGTGATCCTCGAGGGACGAGCCTCCACTGTCGGCCCGCCGCCTGAACGTGCGCTCGCGGAGGCGCTCGCGGCACAGTACAAGGAGAAGTACCGGGCTCATGCCTACGCTCCATCCCGGGACCAGTGGGACCAGGGCGGGTTGTACGTGCTCCGGCCGCGGCTCGCCCTGGGCTGGACGTTTAGGCCGGCAGAGGTATTCGGGCGCACTTACACGCGCTGGCGCTTCTAACTGTTCCCGATGGGTACCGGCACGCTACTTCCGCCGCGTCACCGTGAGGATCGGAGTCCCACACCCAGCCGCTAGCCCCGCGCCTTAGCGGCCGCCCTGGTGGACTTTTCGTCCCATCCGATTTCGCGTGCAATCGCAGGCCATGTGCCCCAGGGAGCCATGCATTCGGGATAGCGTTTCACGAGAAGATCTAGCAGGCGTTCCTCTTGCCCCTCATGCATGGCCACGGAGCGCGCCTTGCCGACCCATTGACCGAAACATGGCCGGCCACAGAACACCCGCCCGCTATACGAGACCATCTGGCCGTTGCCAGCAGGATGCGGCGGAGACGCTACCGATTTCGCCAGCGTCGTGGCGCGGCGGCGGACAGGAGTCCCGCATCCCTCGCAGGGGAGAGCGTGACCTGAGAGCAGTCGCTACAGAGCCGTGGGGAGCGCTGTACGCGGCCACACAAGCACTGGTACACCTGCGGGCCTAGCGGGGCCTAACGGCGGGCCGATTACCCAACCGACGTTAGCTGCCACCTGCGCACGCGCTCGCCGGATACGCCTACCTCGGGGGTAGCGTTTCGTGAGAATCATCTCGATGCGGAGCGTGGGCGGGAGCGGGCGTGAGGGCTTGGACAGAGCCGAGTTCGGCAGCTTGCGCACTCGCGATGGGATCGTCAGTTCTAGCCCAACGGCCTTGCGCGCCGCCGTCACCCACCGCACTGCGATATCACGCTCACGGGCGAAACCGAGCGCCCACCCGAGCGGTACGACGCCACCGGGGAACATCTCGCGCAGCTCCATCCCCAGCGCCTCGATCTCCTCGGGTGACGGGATCACCGTTCCGCGTCCCAGAGACTGATGAGGGCGACGATCGCGCCGAGTACCACGACGATGCTCAGAGCTTGCCACCAGTCCATGCGCGAAGGGCAAGGACACACTCCGCCGGGTTGCCAGCGGGGTGCACCCTGGAGAGAAGTAGGACCCCTCACTATCCGAAGTCCTACACGGTTAGTGTCGGCTACTTCGTGGGTTTGGTTAGCTCCTTACGCCCGTCGCCTCCGTCACCGGGCCCGGTTGGAAAGGTTGCCTCTGGTTGTCATGCTGTCTCGAACTGACCTCCGTGGCACGTCTCACCTGATGCAACGCTTCCACGACGCGGGATCACTTGACAGTGGATGGTAAAGTCCGCCTGCGGCCGTCGGGTGCGGGATTGCCAGCATTCAGGAGGATCTAGTATGGCAACGCGACAGGTGGTCCAGTGGGAACCGAATCC
>JBKKBS010000049.1:0-5721 GCA_046713815.1 Tepidiformaceae bacterium | reverse complement strand
TCACCGGCCCTGAGAATGCCATGCTCGCGCTCTCGTACGGCGTCCAGGTGATCGGGTCGCGAAGCGCGAATGGAGACCTCAATGCGATGATCGCGGACTGGGTGATGCAGGTGTCGTTCAAGCCCCGATTGGTGTGCGTTGCGATCGAGAACGATGCTCGCACCCTGCGATTCATCCGCGAAACGGGCGGCTTCACGGTGAACCTGCTGCACGAGAAAGACGGCGACGAGATCGCGCGCAAGGTGGTGATGCCGTCCGAGGCAAAGAAAATCCGCGGTCGGCCGCAGGAGATGCAAGGCCAGGTGATCGACAAGCTGATGGGCATTCAGTGGGAAGCCCATGAGAACGGATGCCCGATCCTCCTGAAGTCGTTGGCGTGGTTCGCGTGCGACGCGCGGGAGTTCATCCCCAGCGGCGACCATACGCTCGTCGTCGGGCTGGTGACGGACGGGGAACGGCTGCGGGCAGGCGACATGCTGATCGAACGCGACCTTGGCTGGGAATACGCGGGCTAGGCGGACAATGGCCGCCTGGGGCACGAACGCCCCTTGCTGACGCGCGCGCCACTGATGGGCGCTACTGACCGGAGGCTTGCGGCGACTTCTTCAGCCGGACCTGGGCTATGGAGGAGACCGGCACGAATCCCGCGCTGAGGGCGGTGCGATGAGAGCGGATGTTCGTGGGGTGGCAGTAATACGTGGGGATGGCGCCCTGGGCGAGTATTTCGCGGGCCAACGCCTGCACGATGGCCGTGCCCAGGTGTTGACCGCGACCCTCTCGTGCCACATCCACGCCAATCTCAATCAAGCCTTTGCTCTCGTCCCATGCGCCGGCGACAGCCACCGGACGATCCCTCTCGTCGAGGATCGCGATCGCGAACAATAGCTCCTCCGGATCGCCTTCGAGGGCGTTATGGAACTGCTTGATCCAGGGCTGATAGGCGATGGCATCGAGGCGTTCGATGCGCGTCCCCCCCGGGAGGGCTGGCGCCGTGGGTGGCGCACCGAGGAGGAACCCGAGGTTTGGGCTCCTCGCGACGATATCGATCTCTCGGCGGCGCGCCTCGTCCACGACGGGACCGAGCATCGGTTGCAGTTGGAACGCGGCGAAGTGCTTTTCCAGCGGCAGGCCCCGGACGAACTCAACCCACGCCTCGTCCGCCGAAACCACCGTCCCGGTGCCGAGGGTCACGGCGAGCATGATGTATTCCTCGGCCGACGCAGCGGGACGGTGCACGATCGTCAATTGGTTGGAGTCGAGTGCGGCCACGTCGCAGCCAAAGTCGATTGCCAGGCGCTCGCGGTAGTGCGTGAGGCCCCTGGCGAAGATGTCATCGCTCATGCCCGGGAATCCTTCTCGTCGGCGACCTTGACCACGGCCAGCATCCAGAGCGGGCGATAGCCGCACCGGAGGCCGTTGTTCTGCGATCGAAGATTGCTGAAACCGAATGTGTAAATGGGCCAACGGCCCAGGTCTCGCACCCAGCGTGTAGCCTCGATCGTCAGGAACCCCGCCAGACCGCGACCGCGAAACGGGCTCGCGACATCGACGCCTATCTAGTCTATGCCCGGGTACTGCTCCCACACGCCGCAGGCAGCGACCACCTCGCCGGCGGGCCTCGGCAGGACGGTCGCCCGCTTGAAGCGCGCAAGTTTATCGTGTTCGTCCGTTTCGCCCAGGGCGTTGCCGAAGTCTCCGGCCTTGCGCAGCTCGGCGATTCGAGAGGCTGAGAGTTCCACCACTGCGAGCCCGTTTGGAATCCCTGGCAGTGGAACGTCCTCGGCGAGGACCATGCCCACGGAGGGGCTGTGGGACTTCGCCGCCGCGTATCCGAGTTCTCTTGCTTTCTCAGCCATTCCTTCGAGAAAGGAGGGAAGAAAGATGCGAAAGTGCGACTCCAGTTGCTGTTCCGCGGCCCACGTTTCGAGGCGCAAGTCGCGCGGGGAGACCACGGATCCGATGCCGCACTCGGCAGCGATCGCGAGGTGCGGCTCCCACGAGTCGGGAGGGCGTTCGACGATCGTAAGCGCCTGCGACGCGAACGCGGACGGCTCGCAGCCGAGCTGCGCAGCGAAAGCATGCTGAAATGTTCCGGTGGATTCACGCAAGAGGGCGGATGCCATGTGTTCGACGCTCAGTCGCGAGGGAGGCCGAGGCCGCGGGTGGCGATGATGTTGCGCTGGATCTCGCTGGAGCCGCTGTAAATCGTCGGAGAGACGTTCGAAAGGTGGCCCTTTTCGAAGATGCCGTTGAAGGCCGCGTGCTTCGATTCCGGGTCGAGCGCTCCGCGGGGTCCGATGAGGTTCACGCCGAAGTTCGTGATCTGCTGTGCCAATTCGGTGGCAAGCACCTTGATCACGCTCGCCTCGTAGTTGGCCATGCGGCCCGTCTCCTGCATCCAGGCCGTGCGGTAACTCAGCAGACGTCCGGTTTCGTTGGCAATCCAGAGATCCGCGATGCGGTGGCGGAGGATGTCCTTGTAACCGCCGCCCACGTTGTTCTCGCGAAGATAGTCGGCCAGCAGCTCGAGCGTGCGCTGGTTCGCGGCGATCGAGGCCACGTTCGAACGCTCGAAGTCGAGCAGCGTCATGGCCACGTACCAGCCGTTGTTCTCCTCGCCCACGCGATTCGACACGGGCACGCGCACGTCCTCGAAGAAGACCTCGTTGAACTCGTGATAGCCCGCGAGGTTCACGATCGGGCGGACGGAGATGCCGGGCGTGTCCATGTCCACGAGCAGGAAGGAAATGCCCTTGTGCTTGGGCGCATCCGGGTCGGTGCGGACGAGGAGGAAGCACCACTGGGCATGGTGCGCGCCGGTCGTCCAGATCTTCTGACCGTTGACCACGTAGTCGTCTCCATCGCGCACGGCGCGTGTCTGGAGAGAGGCGAGGTCGGAACCGGCGCCGGGTTCGGAGTAGCCCTGGCACCAAACGACATCGCCGCTGGTGATGCGCGGGAGGTGCTGTTTCTTCTGCTCTGGGCTGCCGTGCACGATCAGCGTGGGGCCGATCATGCCAACATTGAAAACGCGGCCCCCGTCGGGGGCGCCCGCGTAGGACAGTTCCTCACTGAAAATCATCTGCTTGATGTGGCTCCAGGCGAGGCCGCCGTACTCCACCGGCCAGGCCGGCGCGACCCATTTCTGCCTGGCGAGCTTCTGGATGAAGGCCATCTGTTCATCCCAGTTCTCCTGACTGGTGGGGCGGGAGGGGCCGGGCCCGCCGGGTACCGTCTCGCGCAGGAAGTCTTTGACCTCGGTGCGGAGCGCTTCGTGCTCGGCGGTAAACTTGAAGTCCATGATGACCGTCCTGAGCGTGGGAGTGGGATCAGCTTACCGGAGGGTAGGGTGAGTGTCGCGAGTGAGAAGTGGACATGGTTTCTGACTAGTCAGATAATATTGCCATGAAGACGATTGGCGCTGCTGAGTTCAAGGCGCACTGCCTGCGGATCATGGACGAAGTGGGTCCGGAGGGGATAGTGATTACGAAACGCGGGAAGCCTGTGGCGAAGCTCCTGCCGGCCGACGAGCTACAAAGCATGAAGGCATTCATTGGGATTCTGGCGGGACGCGTATTCATCGACGGAAATGAGAACCCCTCCACCGCCGGCGCCTGGGACAATTGGACCTCCGAGGACCAGGAAGAGAAGTGATCAACCTTGACACGCACATCCTCCTGGCCGCTGTTGCCGGTACCCCTCGGCCCGAGGAGGCCCGCCTCCTTGAGCGTGACTTCTGGGCCGTCTCGGGAATAGTCCTCTGGGAAATAGGCCATCTTGAGCGGGAGGGCGAGATTCAGCCCGTCCTTAGGACGGCCGAGTTCTCGGCTGCGATGCGCCGCACAACAATTTATGCCATCGACGATCGCATCGCGCTCGCGCTGCGTCAGCTCGACTTCCGCAGTGATCCGGCCGACGAGATCATCGCCGCGACGAGCATTGTCCACGACATCCCGCTGTTGACGCGCGATAGCCGCATCCTGCGGTCAAAGGTCGTACCGCTCGCGCTGAGTTAGCGGAAGTCGGCGGCGATCTCGTTGAGGATCGTGTCGTAGGCCTGCTTCCTGGCGTCGCCGCGACCGAGGTTGAAGTCCGGGACGATGAACTCGTCGATGCCCGCTTGCTGGTATTCGCGCATGGTCTCGCGGAGTTCGGCCGGGGTCCCGGCGATCACAGCCCGTTCGCCCCCGGCTCGCGTCCGCTCCTTCACCGCCTCATCGTCGGTAACGACGACCATCGCTTGCGTCGAGCGCTTCAGCGACTTCGGGTCGCGACCCAGGTCGCGGCAATGCTGGTCGAGGATCGCCATCTTCTGGCGGACGGTCTCGGGGGTGCCCCAGACGTTCCACTCGTCCGCATACTTCGCGGCGAGCTTCATCGTCACCTTCTCGCCGCCACCGCCGATGAGGATGGTGGGACGCTTCTCGGGCTTGGGCGCGAGCGGAGCATCTTTCAGTTGGTAATACTTGCCGTCGAAGTCGGTCTTGGCGTTCTCGAAAAGAGAGATGATGAGTTGGCATGCCTCTTCCAGGCGTTTCAGGCGCAGGGGGACTGTCGAGAACTCGATGCCGTAGGCCGTGTGCTCATTCTCCTGCCAGCCCGAGCCGAGGCCGAGAACGAGGCGTCCGCCGCTGATGAGGTCGACGTTAGCGGCCATCTTGGCGAGGACGGCCGGGTGGCGGTAGGTGTTCCCCGTTACGAGTGTGCCGATGCGCACGCGGGGCACGGCAACGGCGAGCGCCGCGATCGTTGTCCACGCCTCGCTCGTGGGGCCGCTCGTGTCGGCGGCGTTGGGCATGAAGTGATCCGCGAACCAGACGCCGTCCCACCCGGTCGCCTCGGCGTGGCGGGAAACGTCGAGGACGGACTCCCAGGGTTGGGCGGGGGATGGCCAGACACTGAAGCGCATGGGCGACTCCGGGGGATGAGGTGCTTGATTCTGGATCGGCGCAGCCGGTGACGCGAATCGGCACGGTGACGACGTCTGGTCATGCATCTGACCAGTTGGTATCCTTGAGCCCATGAGAACGATCGGAGCGACCCAATTCAAGGCACAGTGTCTCGCCCTCCTCGACGAAGTGGACAGAGAGGGCATCGTCATCACCAAGCGCGGGAAGCCCGTCGCGAAGCTGATCCCCATCGAGCAGGACTATCATGCTTTGATGGGGAAGTACAAGGACAAGATGACGGTTCACGGCGACCTCTTCAGCACCGGCCGCAAGTGGAATGCTAAACCTTGACACGCATATCCTGGTGGCATGGTTCAACGACAGCCTCCGGCTGAGAGAAGTCGAGTTGCTGGCTAGCGAAGCCTGGGGCATCTCAGCAATCGTGTTGTGGGAACTCTATGGCCTTGTACAGGAAGGACAGCTCCACTTTAATCTGGACGACCCGGAGTTCAACCGGGACCTTGGCCTGCTTCAAGTGTGGCCGATCTCCGTGCATGTCTGCCGCCAGCTCCGCCGACTCGACTTTTCCTCTGACCCGGCCGACGAACTCATCGCCGCGACGAGTATCGCCTTCGATGCTCCGTTGGTGACACGCGACTCCGTCTTGCTTGGCTCGAAGGTTGTGCCGTTGGCGCTTCCCTAGCTGCTACCGGTAGTTGCCGAACTTCAGTTCGATGCCCCAGTCCTCGCCCTTTACGGCCTGGATCACCTGCTGGAGGTCGTCGCGGCTGGGAGCGGAGACGCGCACGGCATCACCCTGGACCTGGGCCTG
>JBKKBS010000048.1:0-2573 GCA_046713815.1 Tepidiformaceae bacterium | reverse complement strand
ACAATGACGAATCAGATTCGGAAGTGGGACACGTAGCGATGGCGATCAACCTGGGGGACAGCGAGCACGAGGCGGCGTGGCGCACGGAGGTGCGGGAGTTCATCGAGCGCGAGGCGCCGGCGGCGTTTCGGGGAGGCCTGAGGACCGAGGCCCGAGGACCGAGTGGCGCAGACGGTGGCCCGAGAGCCGAGAGCCGAGAGCCGAGAGCCCATGGCAGTGGCGACGAGGGGCCGCCGGAGAGTGGGCTCTTCGGGCGCATGGGGGCGATCAAGGAGTGGCGGGACAAGGTGGCGCAGCGGGGGTGGATCGCGCCGAGCTGGCCGAAGGCGTACGGCGGCGCGGACATGTCGGTGGCGGACCAGTTCATCCTCAACGAGGAGTTCGCGGAGTCGGGCGTGCCGAGCAACGTCGGCGGCTTTGGGGTGATGATGATCGGCCCGACGATCATCGAGCACGGCACCGAAGAGCAGAAGCAAGAGCACCTGACGAAGATCCTCAAGGGCGAAGTGATCTGGTGCCAGGGCTACAGCGAGCCCGGCGCTGGCTCCGACCTCGCCAGCCTCCAGACGCGCGGCGTGCGTGACGGCGACGATTATGTGATCAACGGCCAGAAGATCTGGACGACGGGCGCCCAGTTCGCGGACTGGATGTACATGCTCGTGCGCACCGACCCGGATGCGCCGAAGCACCGCGGCATCACCTACATGCTCGTCGACATCAAGAGCCCCGGGGTGACCGTTCGCCCCCTGACCACGCTCTCGGGCCAACAGACCTTCAACGAAGTCTTCTTCGAGGATGTGCGCGTGCCCGTGGAGAACCGCGTGGGCGAAGAGAACCGCGGCTGGTACGTGGGCACCACGACGCTCGACTTCGAGCGCTCCTCTATCGGCAGCGCGATTGGGATCCGTAAGCAGCTCGAGAGCCTCATCCGCCAGGCCGCGGACGAGAAGGGGGAAGCGTCCTTCGAGCGCAACATCAACGTGAAGCGCGAATTCGCGGACCGCTGGATCGATTGCGAAGTGGCGAAGATGCTGAGCTATCGCGTCATTTCGATGCAGGCGAACAACCTCATCCCGAACCACGAGGCGAGCATGTGCAAGCTCTTCTCGAGCGAGCTCGGGCAGAAGATTGCCACCCTCTCAATGCACCTGTACGGGATGCACGGCAACGTCCGCAACCGCGCCTCGATGGGCTACATGCAGGGCGTCAGTTCGACCATCGCCGGCGGCACGAGCGAAGTACAGCGCGGCATCATGGCGACGCGCGGCCTCGGCCTGCCGCGCGGCTAACCGCACCAGGCGTCGAAAACAAGCAGAAGGCCCTCCCCCGAGGGCCTTCATGCGTCCCCTCTTCGCGCGCCGCCGAGAGAGGGGGTCACGAGATGTGGCGCTACGCCAATGCCCGGCGCTCCCCCGCATCCGACGCTTCGTCCATGCGCTCGAACAGGTAGCCCACGCCCCGTACCGTGACCACATATTCGCCGTCCTCGTTCGCGCCCAGCTTCTGCCGGAGGTGACTGACGTGCACCTTGACCATGCCGCGCGCCTGCGCGTCCGTGGCGGCGAACTGCCCGATACCGGCGACGATCTCGCCGGGCGGCACCACGCGTCCCGCATTGCGGAGGAGCATGGCGAGAATGTCGAACTCACTCCGCGTGAGACTGAGGCGCTGGCCCCGGCGCGAGACGTTCCGGCGGCCAAAGTCGATCGCAAGGTCGCGCACCAGCACGCGTGATTCGCCAGCCGTTGCCTCGCCGCCGGCCGCCCGCCGTTGGAGGGAGCGGGCCTGGGCGCCGATGAGCCCGGCGCTGGCGCCCACCGCCAGTGCGACGTCCGCACCCGCATCCATGGCCGTGATACAGGGCTCGTCGCCCGGGGTGGAATCGGTGCAGAGGGCGAGTAGCGGGGCGCCGGGCCGATGCGCGCGGAGGAAGCGCACCACGGACAGATCATCCGCCTCGGTGGCATCGATCACGGCCACAACGATGTCAGGTTCGATTTCGTCCAGGAGGCCGGTGATCAGGCGTGAAAACTGGCGTTCAACGACCGTGAACCCCTGGGCGAAGAGGGCGGACGTAACCGACGCGGGCGCCGAGTTACGCGTGTAGACGATGCAGGCCACCGGCCCGGGCCTGGGTCGGGTCGAGGAGCGCTTCATGAGTTGATCCGGCCTTCGGACACGCGCCCGCACACCATGTCTGATGAGATATGTCAAAATGGGTCCTAATCGTTTAGGCCCGTGGCCACAGTTCAGACAAATTTCCTACAATTGCTTACTCGCAAGTGTGACCAACTTCTCACACAATCTTCACCAGCAGATGACTTTCGCCGACGGACGCGGTAGGCTGTCGCACTTACGAGGCGTGGGGATACCGGAACGTGACAGTCATAGGGTTTGACGAAGGCAGACAGGCGACGCTCATCTCCCGCGGCCAGGCGGGCGATAAGATTGCGCTGGGGCAGCTCTACGATGAGACGTTTCCGGTCGTGTACCGCTGGGCGATGGCGGCCACGCACAACCGGGAAGACGCCGAGGACATCGCCGCCGAGACGTTCGAGCGCGCTCTGCGAAAC
>JBKKBS010000047.1:0-2882 GCA_046713815.1 Tepidiformaceae bacterium | reverse complement strand
TCGAATCCTCAAGCTCCACGAGGACGAACTGATCGAGGAGACGCTGTCCCAGCTGCCCGACTTCATCCTTGAGCGGCACCCGCGGGTCATGTTTGAGAACACCGGTTCCAGCCTGGGCCGATGGCTCGTGTTCGGGCGTCCCCCGCGCGTCGACTGGCTCGAGCTGAGCCACATGGGCTACTACGTCCTGACGGAGCGCTACGTCGACGGCGACGCGGCCTAACCCTGGCGGAACTCGCCAGGTAGCATTCGACTGTGGGGATCGCCATCGTGCAGGTGCTGCTCGTCGCGTTAAGGGAAGCTGCGTCCGATCGACGGATCACTCAGCGCGATCGTCTTCCGACGTTTGGCAATTGACTGATGCCAAGTCCTGACTATCCAGAATCAGAGCACGGCTGGAGTTCCGGATTCGCAGCGTTTCGCGAAACGCCCGCCCCGTACATTCGGCAATCGCTCGTCGACTTTCTCAAGATCGTCTCTCCTGAACAGCTACGGGCTTGGGATCTGTCGATCCCGCCGCTTCAGTCGGAGGTCGGTCAGGTCCTTGAGCGAGACCCAGGCGCAGCGATGTACTCGGCGATACTCGAGTACCAGCTGCCGATGGAGCACCGTCGTCCTGATGTGATCCTCCTGATGGGAGGCGGTGTGTTGGTCCTCGAGTTGAAGGGCAAGAGTCGGGCCGAGCTCGCTGACATCGATCAGGCCAGCGCCTATGCCCGTGATCTCCGCGCGTATCACGCGGAGTGCGAAGGAAGACCCGTGTACCCAGCTCTGATGCTTATGGGTGCCCGCGGTCGCATCGGCCTACAGGCCGGCGTCGAGGTAATTGGACCGGATGCTCTCGACGAGCTCGCGTCGGAGCTCGATGCCCGATCGCCATCGAAGCCCATCAGCCGCCCTGCATTCCTAAATCCGGACGCGTACCGCCCGCTGCCGACCATCGTCGCGGCTGCGAGAGAGCTGATGGCGACCGGAGAGATCCGCAGAATTCGCAGGGCGGAGGTCGCCACAGAGCCGACTCTCGATGTCCTCAATCAGATCGCACATTCCGCAGCCCAGACAAGCACACGACACCTCGTTCTCTTGAGCGGCCTCCCCGGCACGGGAAAGACCCTGGTCGGTCTTCAACTTGCTCACGCGGCGTTTCTCGACGACCTATCGGTCGAGCGAGGTGGCGGCAAGCCAACGGCACCTGCCGTCTATCTTTCCGGCAACGGGCCGTTGATCAATGTGCTCCAGTACGAGCTTCGGGGAGCTGGTGGCGGCGGGGCGACGTTCGTGCGGCCCGTGAAGGCCTACGTCCAAAGGTACGCATCTCGGCCCAACCTTGTTCCCCAGGAGCACGTTCTAATCTTCGACGAGGCTCAACGAGCCTTCGACGCGGAGAAGATGGCGCAGACTCACGGTACCGCCGGCGGGCCGAAGTCAGAACCAGACCACTTCATCGAGTTTGCGGAGCGTGTTCCGGAGTGGTGCATGGTCGTCGGACTCATCGGTGCTGGCCAGGAGATCCACGTCGGCGAGGAGGCAGGGATCGCGCAGTGGCGCACCGCAATCGAGCGATCCAAGAACGCCGAGTCCTGGACAGTCCATCTGCCGCCAAATCTAGCCACGACGTTCGAAGGGATGCCCAATGTCCAATCGCGCGTCTCGCTGCACCTCAGCGTCGAGCTGCGCTATCACCTCGCAGAGGATGTCCATCGGCACGTCGCAGGACTGCTCGACGATGCAACAACGATTGACCTACACGCGCTCGCAACCCGCCTGGAGCTACAGGGGTATCCGTTGCGCATTACGCGCGACCTCGAGGTCGCAAAGGGCTATCTTCGCGATCGGTATCGAGAATCACCAGATAGTCGATTCGGTCTTGTCGCCTCGTCCCGAGATTCCTCGGTCGCCCAGTTTGGGGTTCCCAACGATTTCCAGTCCACAAAGCAAGTGCGCTTCGGGCCCTGGTTCGCCGAGGGTGAAGACGATCCGTTGGGCCGATCGTGCCGAGCGCTCCGAACGTGTGTCACAGAGTTCGGATGCCAGGGCCTGGAACTCGATGCCTCCCTACTCGCCTGGGGTACAGACCTCATACGCGCGCATGGCCGTTGGTCGAACCAGTACGCGAAGCGATACCAGAGCCCGGGGCAGGTACATGACGCGATGCAATTGCGTAGAAACGCGTACCGCGTGCTCCTGACGCGCGCAAGGGAAACGACCGTGGTGTTTCTGCCCCAATTGCCTTCGCTTGACGAGACGTTCCATTTTCTCGTCGCTGCGGGCTTCAAGGAACTGGATCGCTAAACCCCAGCACCCGCTCCCGGGTCCATCTTCCCCGAAGGCCGGCGTTGTCACTGCCAGCGCTCACGACAGCGAGGCGAGTTGCTCCTAGAACGCCTCGATCAGGTCGAACAGCTCATCGGCCACGAACTGGCGGTCGTAGTCGCCGGGGCTGATCTGGCGAATGACGCCCCGTTCGGCAAGGACCTTGAGTCCCTCCAGGGCGCGCTGGTGGCGCGCAGCGATGGCGTTCCGGATCGTGGCCGCGGAGGCGATCGGGTGGGCCGGCAGGAGCGGGATGATCCTGGCCGCGGCGGAATCGCGTCTGGGTCGATCGGCACGCTCGCGCCACATGTCGACGAGCGCCGCCACCTGACCGGCGAGGTCCGTCGAGACGGACGCGGCCCGCTCGCAGGCGCCCGCGAACGATGCGCACCAGGCGGCGACGCCACCCTCGCGGTAGGTCGTGAGCCCGGCGACGTACTGGTTCGGCCGGGCCGCGAGGGCGACGGAGATCGGTGGCACGAAGGTCCGGGCGAGGCCTCGGCGGCGTAGGACGACGTGGATGAGACATCGACCGACCCGGCCGTTGCCGTCAAGGAACGGGTGGATGG
>JBKKBS010000046.1:0-6808 GCA_046713815.1 Tepidiformaceae bacterium | reverse complement strand
GCTGGCCACGGCCCTGAACGTGATCAACGCCTTGAAGGTACTGCTCCACCCCATCATCCCTTTCACGACGGCGCAGCTTCACGAAGACCTGGCGCAGCCTGGCACCGTGCTCGACGGCGGCTGGCATTACCATGCGATCCCCGCCGGTACGCAGCTCAGCCCACCGCACCCGCTTTATCAGAAGCTCGACCTGCTCGCCGAGGCCACGGCGTGAACGCCCTCTTCGACACGCACGCGCACCTGCAAGACCCGGCCTTCGCCGACGGCATCGAGGACGTGTTGCAACGTGCGACCGAGGCCGGGGTACGAGCGATAGCGCTCTGCGGATACGACATGGCTTCCAACCATGCGGGCCTCGAACTGGCGGCAAACTTCCCCATCTTCGCCCCAACCGTCGGCATCCATCCCCACGATGCGAAAGATGTCACCCCGGCGATGTTCGCCGGACTGGAGTCGCTCGCCGCGCTCCCGCAAGTGGTCGCCGTCGGGGAGCTTGGACTCGATTTTTACCGCGACCATTCCCCCCGCGATGTCCAGCGCCGCGTCCTCGACGACCAGCTCGCCCTCGCCGCCCGTCTTGGAAAGCCCGTGTTGGTGCACTCTCGCGCAGCGGAAGACGCCATCCATGACCACCTCTCGACATACGCGCGTTCGGCGCTCGCGCTTCGCTCGGCAGGGCGCCCCCTCGGAGTGATGCACTGCTTCGGGGGCACGCTCGAACAGGCGGAGCGCTACGTCGGCCTCGGCTTCCTGATCTCGTTCGCGGCCACCATCACCTATCCCAGGAACGACGAGGCCCGGCGCATGGCGGCAGCCCTCCCTCTCGACGCGATCGTGCTCGAAACCGACAGCCCCTACCTTCCGCCCCAGGAACTGCGGGGCCAGCGCAACGAGCCGGCGCACGTCCTCACGGTGGCGGGCGCCGTGGCCACAGCCCGCGGCCTGCCGGTTGATGTCATCGCGGACGCGACCACGCGAAACGCCTCGCGCTGCTTCGCGGTCGATGTGCGGGCGGGGGAGATCGCGGCATGACGCAGCTCCAGCCGGTGACCATCTTCGGACCTGTGACAGACGACATGATCCTGGTCGAGGATCTGCTCGAAGCGGCCAAGGGGGTCGAACTCTCCCCGCTCAAGCGCATGCTCGACCATGCGCTCGAGGCCCGGGGCAAGCGCATGCGGCCGGGTCTCGTCCTGCTTGCGGGCACGTTCGGCGACTACAACCTGAACCGTCTCGTGCCGCTCGGAGCCGCGATCGAACTGCTTCACACGGCCAGCCTCGTGCACGACGACGTGGTCGATGGCGCGAGCAGCCGCCGCGGACGGCCCACGGCGAACGCGGTCTTCGATAACGCTATCACCGTCCTTCTCGGCGACTATATGTTCGCCAACGCCGCCGAGATGGTGACACGCACCGGCAGCCTCCACGTCACCCGCCTTTTCGCCCTTGCGCTCATGAAGATGACCAGCGGGGAACTCGACCAGGACGCGGCCGCGTTCGATGTAGGCAAGGATATCCAGGGGTATCTCTGGCGCATCGGCGGCAAGACCGCCGCGCTCTTCTCGAACGCCACCGAGGGCGGTGGCAGCCTCGCGGGTTGCGACGACGAGACCGTCGAGCACCTGCGCTCGTACGGCTACAACCTCGGTATGGCCTTCCAGATCGTGGATGACATCCTCGATTTCGTGGGCGACGAGGCGCTCCTCGGGAAGCCCGTGGGGAGCGACCTGCTCGAAGGCACTCTCACGCTCCCGGCTCTGCTCCACCTCGAGCGCTACCCACGGGACAACCCAATTAAGAAGTTCTTCACCGCCCGCCGCGAACGGGACGTGCGTTTGAAGGACGCCCTCGAGGCGGTCTGCTCCAGTGAAGTGATCGACGTGTCGATGGACATGGCCCGCGAGTTCGTGCGACGCGCGACCGATGCGATCGAACCGCTGCCCGATACCGATGCCCACCGCTGCCTGGTCGAACTCGGCGACTACGTCCTCACTCGCCAGTCGTAAGCGGTTTAGCCCGGGCTGCCCTTCTTTAGGACGCGGCCGGAATCGACCATCGTGGTCACATCCTTGGCCTCGACCCTGTTTCCGTAGAGGTCCGTGAGGTCGCCCTTGGTTGCGGCTTCCCGCATCTCGCTCAACTCCGCCTTTTCGCCCTTCAGTCGGCGCTTCTTCGGGGTCGGCTTGTTGATCTCCGGGTGCTCGTTCGGCCGCGCCTGGGTGACGAGGGTGTTCACCTTCTGGCCGAGGTGGTAGAACTTGCCATCGTCCGGGATGCGGCGTGGATAGCCGTCACGGAACGTAAACGCCGTGAACGACGTGGGCATGATGCGGCCGGCGTCCTTATAGCACTGGGGACAGGGGACGGGCTCGGTCGCTTCGCGCATCGGCCGAAGCTCTTCGAAGACGCCGTTGCACGGCTGACAGAAATACTCGTAAAGGGGCATGGGCGACCTGTCTTATTGCGGGGTTGTGAGCTGATTGTACGGCTCGGCCGTCTCCCGCGCATGGGCGCTTTCCAGCGCCGTTACCTGGGCGACGTAACGCCGGGTGTTGGGGTCGCGGTCGAGCACGTAGCGGATGATCTCGGCCAGGCCGCTCCGCAGGTCATGTTCGAGATCGCCATCCACGCGCAAGGCAGCAAACTCGTCGATCGTGGCCGAACGCGCGTAACGCATCACCTTGATCGTACGCACGCCCACGATGCGTCCCCCGCCAGCGACCACGCGGCAGCCGTGACACACGAGCCCTCCCGCAGACGGCGACAGAAGAGCGTCCTCCGCCGCGAGGCGCGAGCCACAAACGGCGCAGGCATCGATTTGCACCTCGTATCCCATGTGTGAGAGCAACTGCATCTCGAAGTACCGGACGACGTGTGGCGGGGCGCCTCCTTCGAGAGCGTCGAACACTTCGAGGATGAGTTGGTAAAGCCCCGGGTGCTCCATGTGCTCGGCCGTGAACCGGTCCACGAGTTCCGCACAATAGAGTCCTGCCGCCCCGCGTTCGAGATCCTCTCGCAAGCGGCGATACGGCGAGACGGTCTCCGCCTGCGTGAACACATCGAGACTCCTGCCCCGCGCGATCAGCATGCGTGTGCGCGTGAGCGGTTCGAGGTGCCCACGCATGCGGCTCGTCGCCTTGCGCACACCCTTGGCGATGGCGTCGAACTTGCCCTCGCGGTCCGCGAACACCGTGAAGATGCTGTCCGCTTCGCCGAGGTTGCGGCGCCGCAGGATGATCCCTTCTGTGTTGTACGTGCGCGGCCGGTCACTCATGTGGGTGAATGTTCATCGTTGATGCCCGGTTTGGCTATCGGCTATCGCCTATCGGCTTTCGGGCCATTGACGGGCCAAGGGCCACGAACTCGACGGCCTCAGATCTCCTGCCGGCCCTCGAGCGCGCGTGCGAGAGTAAGGTCGTCGGTGTACTCCAGGGCGGCGCCGCTGGGGAGGCCGCGGGCAAGGCGCGTGACGCGCACGCCGAGCGGAGCGACGAGGCGCTGAACGTACATGCCCGTGGCCTCGCCTTCGAGGCTCGGATTCGTAGCCATGATCACTTCTTTCACAACCCCGTTCTGGAGCCGCGCGAGGAGTTCGCGGATGTGCAAATCTTCCGGGCCGATGCCGTCCATCGGGTTCAAGACTCCGTGCAGCACATGGTACATCCCGCGCATGCCGCCCGCGCGCTCCAGCGCGAGGATGTCGAGCGGCTGCTCGACCACGCAGACCAGGCTGCGATCACGTCGCTCGTCGGAGCAGTAGAGGCAGGGATCGCTCTCGGTGATGTTCACGCAGACCGAGCAGAACTTGATTCGCTGTTTCACGTCGACGAGCGCGGTGGCCAGGGCCTGCGCATCCTGCTCGGGCGCGCGGAGGACGTGGTATGCGAGCCGCTGGGCGGACTTCGGCCCGATGCCTGGCAGGCGGTGAAACGCCTCGATCAGCCGCGTTATCGGTTCAGGGGTAGGCCCGCCCTCGGCCACGTTGGCTTATCCGAGTCCGAGGCCCGGCAAATTCAACCCGCCGGTGATGGCGCCGAACGACTTCTCCTGTAGTTCGCTCGCCTTCTCCGAGGCATCGCCAATCGCCGCCATAATCAGGTCCTGGAGCATCTCCACGTCGTCAGGATCCACGACATCCGGCTGGATGGTGATTCCCTGGATCTTTTGCTCTCCGGTCATCGTAATTTTGACGGCACCGCCGCCCGCGGTGCCTTCCACCATGGTCGCCTTAAGCTCCTCCTGGGCGCGCGCGAGCATCTCCTGGGCCTGCGCGAGTGGATTACCACCGCCGCCGCCCATGGCGGGCAATCCGCCCCCGCCCCGAGCACCGCCGCCGCCACCACCTCGGCGCATGTACCGATTGTTACCGCTGCTCTTCGCCATCTATTCCTTGCCCACCGGCACGCCGCCGAGCGTCTCAGCCACTTTCGCCAGGTGTCCGCCCTTCGCCGCCGCCTTGCCCTGCTGTTGCCGCTCGATCAGCTTGACCCGGAGCTGCACCTTACGCCCGAGCAGCGCCTCCGCTTGCTGCTCAACCAGCGTCCGTCCTTCGTTCTCGACCTTATCCATCGACATCGCGTGATAAAAACCGAGTTCCAGCACGTCGTCGCCGATCGTGACCACCTCGCAGGAGCCGTTCAGGTGAGCGCCCAGCTTGTAGTTTGCCATTGAGCACTGGCGATAGAGGTCACGCATGAATCGCTGTTCAGTGGTGAGCTCACGTTGAGGGCCGCCGCCACTATTGGCGCCAGCAGCGCCAGGGGCAGCCTGCTGCGGGCGCGGACCTTGCTGCACTGGCCCCTGGCGCCTCGTCGTCCCACCCGCCTCCGCCACCACGACCTCCGTCATGGCCGGCCCGAGCACGGCCGCCGCGCAGGCCACTTCCAGCGGTATCGCGTTTCCAGGGTCGAGCCGGAAATCCGCCTTTGCAAGCTCGGAAATGGCGTTGGCGACATCCGCGGGACGCACGCCAGCGTTAATTGCACCCTGTGCCAGCGTCTGGTAGTGGCCCTCCTCGACGGCACGTCCTCGGAGCACCTGGGGGAGAATGCCCCGCAGCGCGTCGATCGTCGAGCGTGTGAACTTGGCGATGTCGACGCCGTCGTCGCCCACTGCGCGGGCGATATCGAGTGCCGTGGCCAGGTCCTTCTGGAGCAACGCTTGCGCAAGTGCGACGGTGCGCTCGTCGTGCACGAGACCGAGTCCTTCGAGTACCTCATCCGTGGAGGGCGCCGGCCCATGCTGCGCCACCACCTGCTCCAGCAGCGTGATTGCATCGCGGAGCCCGCCCCGCGACTGCACCGCCACGAAGGTCAACGCCTCATCCGGCACGCTGAACTCCTTTACGGAGCAGATGTGCTTCAGGCGGCGGACGATCGCCTCGTTCGCGACTCGCTTGAAGTCGTGGCGCTGGCAGCGCGAAACGACTGTCGCTGGCACCTTCTCGCGGTCGGTCGTGGCGAGTATGAAGATCGGGGAGATCTTCTCCCCGGTCGTGGGATCCGCGAACGTTGGTGGCTCTTCGATCGTCTTGAGCAAGGCGTTGAATGACTCGCGCGTGAGCATATGCACCTCGTCGATGAGGTACACCTTGCGCCGCAGGTCGCTGGGGGCAAACGCAATCTTCTCCCGCAACTCGCGGATGTCGTCGATCCCGCGATTGCTTGCGGCGTCCATTTCGATCAGGTCGAGGGCGTTCCCGCGGAGCACGGCCTTGCAGGGCTCGCACTGGTCACAGGGGTCGCCGCCGCTGCCGAGGTTCGAGCAGTTGACGGCGCGCGCGAGTATGCGGGCAGTCGTCGTTTTACCGGTGCCGCGCGGCCCGCTGAACAGGTACGCGTGCGCCGTCTGCTTCGACACGAGCGCGTTGCGCAGCGTGGTCACGATGTGGTCCTGCCCGACCACTTCGTCGAAGCCCTTGGGGCGGAACTCACCGTAGAGCACGGTCACCTCGAAGGCCCAGAATCAACCCACAGTATAGAACAGATGTGCCACGCAGTCGTCAGGGCGAGCCGGGGTATCGAATCGCGACTGCGACTCCTGAGACGATGTCACTCAGCACGCTGTCGTCGACCTTGCCAATCAGGTCGCCGAATCGCGTTAGTGCAACCCCGCGAAGCAGAACCGTGTCCGCAGCGGAATCGACATCGAGGTTGTTTTGGTCGCTGGCGGGAACCCGGATCTTGTTGGCGTGGCGCGCGAAAGGAGCGCGCCAGGTGGTCAGCGGCACCACGACTCGCACCGGGAGATGGGCAAGTGCCGGCGTGCTGATGACGACGGCAGGGCGAGTCTTGCGAGCCTCGGAGCCTTCCGCCGGGTCGAACCTCACCCACCAAATCTCTCCTCGCTCCGGTTCGACGTCACTCATCGTCGAGTCCGTCCGCTCCTGTCGCTTCTTCCCATTCCCGAAGCTCCTCCAGGTCCACCTCGAAGTACAATCCCTTCATCAATTCCTCTCGCTCCGGGATCGGCATCTTGGCGAGGTCAGTCATCGAAATGCGCCTCGGTTCTTTACGCGAGAACACAAGCTGTCTCGCTTCGGCGAGCAAAGAAGCTGCCTCGACATCGTTCAGGACCTCGACATATGCGCGTAATGCTTGCCGTGTACTCATTCGCGCTAAGTGTACCTCGATGGTGCGCTCTCGGCAGTAACGCTAGTGCGGCGCCGAGTGTTTTACGCCGGGGACGTACCACTCCTCGCGATCCCGCATGCGCGCTGCGGCCTCGTCCGACTCGACGTGATCCCAGCCACAGAGGTGTAGCACGCCGTGCACGAGCAGGTGGGCGAGCTCAAGTTCGACCGGGATCG
>JBKKBS010000045.1:0-2647 GCA_046713815.1 Tepidiformaceae bacterium | reverse complement strand
GCCGCCGACCACGCCTTCCACCTGCGGCCAGGGCTCGCCGCCCTGGCCGAACACGCGGAAAATCGGCTGCTCGGTTGCCGCGCTGCCGCCGACGTCCCACTGCGAGCGGGCGCCCGGCGCCTGCGCCAGAAGGCTGGTCAGCCCGTTGCGGCTGGTCGGCAGCGATTCGAGCATTTCCTGGGTGAACTGGGTCGCGGCGTTCGTGGAGGACACGTCCACGACGGGCGACTGTCCAGACACCGTGACGCTTTCCTGAAGCGAGCCGACTTTCAGCACTACGTCCACGCGGGCGGTGAAGCCGACGCCAAGACGAAGGTTATCGTTGCGGACTCCCTGAAACCCAGAGAGCACGTAAGTCACTGAGTACAAGCCGATTGGAAGCGGGGTGAGGCGGTACTCCCCACGATCGTCGGTCACGGTCGACACGCTGCCGACCTGCAGAGCGGGGCTGCTCGCGGTCACCGTGACCCCTGGGAGCACTGCGCCGCTTTCGTCTTTCAACTGACCAACGATGCTGCCTTCCGTGGCCTGCCCGGCAATCGCGGTGCCCGCGAAGACAAGCGGACACAGCACGGCCGCGCCGATGTTCCACACTCTTGAGCGCCAGCGACGTTTGACGTCACGCCCTGTCATGTAACCCTCCATCAGTGCCGGTCCCACCCTGCGTTGGTGCGTGGACCGGCGTATGCGGCCGCGAAGACATCGGATCACTGGCTCGACGGATCACTGGCTCGACCCTAGGATTCTTGGGTCGGCTCCCGATACCGTCAATACCCTGATCGGTGTAGTTGGTCGTTCTTGGCACTGGAATGCGCGTGGCACGGGCATGCGATCCAGATTTCTGGAGCGCGCGCATTCACGTGGACGCCTCAAGTCTTTTGGAGTGCCGATACCCTTACTGGCTGCGACTCCACCGTGGTAACCCCTCTGGGGTATTGACCCTCCCTTCCCGGTGCGCTTAACGTGCGAGCGCTGGTCGGTTTCGTCCAGGAAACCGCGCGGAACTCGAAGGAGCGGGGTGTGATGCCGAAGATGTCGCAAGGTAGTTCGACTGCCCGTTGGTGGCTACGAATGTTCGCCGTCGTCGTGTGCAGCGCAGTCTTGCCGGCGGTGGCTACCGCACAGAGCCAGTTTGTCGGCCGTGTGACCGACACGACCGGTGGCGTGCTGCCCGGCGTGACGGTCGAGGCCGCCAGCCCAGCGTTGATCGAACGTCTCAAGACCGCCGTCACCGACGGCGAGGGACGCTTCAACATCGTCGATCTGCGCCCCGGCGTGTACACGGTCACGTTCAGGCTCGCGGGGTTTGCCAGCATCCTTCGCGACAAGGTGGAGCTGCCGGCGGACTTTTCCATGACCCTCAACGCCGAGATGCGCCTCAGCACGCTCGAGGAAACGATCACCGTGTCGGGCGACACGCCGATCGTGGACGTGACGCAGGCGCAACGCGCGACGGTGATGTCGCGTGACGTGATGGACTCGCTGCCGCTGGGGCACACCGTCCAGGCGCGCGCGGCGCTGGTGCCGCTCGTGCTCACGACCACCGATGTGGGCGGCAGCCAGGGGATGGACCAGCACAACCTCCGCGTCGCCGGCACGGAGGACAACGAAGCCACTGTCTACGTCGACGGGATGATGCTGAACAGCAACAGCTCCGACGGCGCGTCGCAGTACTACTTCAACGACGCGATGGCCCAGCAATTGAGCATCCAGACCAGCGGCGCTGACGCCGAGACGTCTGCGGGCGGGGTCCGGATCAACCTCATACCGCGGGAAGGCGGCAACGCGTTCAGGGGCACGTTCTACCTCGACGGCGCCAACGCGAGCATGATGTCGTCGAATCTGACGGATCGCCTCAGGGGTCTCGGCGTGGAGTCTGTGAACAGCCTGCATCGCGCGTACGACCTCAACGGATCGTTCGGCGGTCCCATCAACAGGGACACGCTGTGGTTCTTCTTCACGGGCCATCGCAAGGCCGTCGATCGCGCCGTCCTCGGGAGCTTCTATCCGGATGGTTCGCCGGGCATCGACGACACGCTGATTCACGCGACCCAGCTGCGGCTCACCTGGCAGATCACGCCGAAGCACAAGCTCGGCGCGTTCTATGACGACAACAACAAGGTCGAGTACCACACGCACTCGGCAGGCGAAGACATTCTGACGGTCAGCCAGACGCGCGGCGTGGGCAGACCCCGCGGGCCCCGCTACGCCACCCAGGTGAAATGGACGGCGGCGTTCAGCAGCAAGTTCCTGGCGGAAGCCGGCTGGGGCACCAATCGGGTGGACTACATCAACAAAGGCCAGGACGGCCTCCGCAAGGAGCGCCCGGCGTCGGTCCGCACGTGCGTCGCAACGCCTTGCCTCTCGTTCGACGCCAACCAGGTCGGCGCCGGCATCAACCCCTGGTACACCACGTTGTCGAACTTCGATCCCGAGGCTCCACTCGAACGGTGGGGTAACGTGACCGATGATTTCCGCAAGGTGCCGCAGCGATACTTCGCCTCTGCCAAGTTCAACTACGTCTCCGGCAACCACAATTTCAAGTTCGGGATCCAGGACGCCTTCGGTCCCGAGGAATGGACGCGCATCAACAACGGTGATCTCCAGAGCGTGGACTACCGCGCCGGCGTGCCTGAGTCCATCGTCG
>JBKKBS010000044.1:0-4915 GCA_046713815.1 Tepidiformaceae bacterium | reverse complement strand
GCTACCGGTAGTTGCCGAACTTCAGTTCGATGCCCCAGTCCTCGCCCTTTACGGCCTGGATCACCTGCTGGAGGTCGTCGCGGCTGGGAGCGGAGACGCGCACGGCATCACCCTGGACCTGGGCCTGTGCCTTCTTGAACTTCTGATCCTTGATGAACTTCACGATCTTCCTGGCCGTGTCGGAATCGATCGACTGGGTGAGGGTGATCTGCTGGCGCACTGTGCTCGCGCCCGCCTTCTCGATGCTCCCGCGTTTCATATTTTTGAGGGGGACGCTGCGGGCGACGAAGCGTTGCTGGAGCACCTGCCAGATGGCGTCGAGCTTGTACTCGTCGGCCGTGTGCAGGTTAATCACGGCGGTTGCCCGATCGTACTCGATTTCCACGACGACGCCCTTGAAGTCGAAGCGATTGGTGATCTCGCGCCTCGCCTGGTTGACGGCGTTGTCGACCTCCTGGAGGTCGGCACCGGTGGTAATGTCGAACGTTTCGTCCTTCGCCATGGGAGCAATGCTATCTCGCCGCGACCGGTTGAAACAGCCTACCCGCGGAAGCGGCCACCTTTGCGGTCGCCCTTGAGTTTCCCGAGGAAGCCGCCCCAGGCGGCCTCGGCGTTGGCGGCACGGTCCAGGTCGCGGACGCGTTGGCCGATGAAGTCGCGGACGCGCTCGTGTTCTTCCGCGTCCAGCCAGTAACCGTGCTCGTCGGGGCAAGTGTCGAGCTCAAGGTTGTTCGCACGGTAATTGAACGAGACCATCCGCTTCGCGCAGACGGGGCATTTCATCTCGCTGGCGCGTTTGGCGTACTCCACCATGCCGCGAAGGGCATCGGCGCCGGCGGCTGTCGCCTCAAGCTGGTCAAGCTCGTGCGCGTCCAGCCAGCGGCCGTCACATGTGTCGCAGCGATCGACTTCCATGCCGGCATGGTGTTCAACAAGTAATGGGCCATGACCACGAGGACAATCCATATTGTCAGTTTAGCCTGTCTCGCGTTCAGCAGAGGGCTACGAGCCGGATATACTGAATGAACGTGCCGGCATCCGGTCACGGTTTCGTCGAGGAGGACCCTGTGGGAAGCAACAACGGTCAAGAAAGAGCTCGAGAGCTTCGCGAGACGTACGACGAAGCGGTGCTACGGGAGGGCAAGGAACTGGCGGGCCCGTTCATGACCGTTTCTGGCCGGGAGATTGACCGGCTTTACGACGCGACGGACCTCGCCGGCCTCGACTATGAACGCGACATCAATCTGCCCGGCTCGTATCCCTTCACGCGCGGGGTGCATAAGACGGGCTACCGCGGCAAGCCCTGGACGATTCGCATGTTCAGCGGCTTCGGCTCCGTGGAGGAGACCAACCAGCGTTATAAGGACTTGCTGGCGGCAGGGAATGATGGCCTCTCGGTCGCGTTCGACATGCCGACCCTGATGGGCTACGACCACGACGAGCCGTGGGCGGAAGGCGAATTCGGCAGTTGCGGCGTGGCCGTCGACCACCTGGGCGACATGGAGATCCTGATGAGCGACCTTCCGCTCGACAAGATCACGACGTCGATGACGATTAACAGCCCCGCTTCCGTGATCTGGGCGCTATTCATCGCCGCTGCCGAGAAGCGGGGCGTGCCACGCGCGAAGCTGGCGGGCACGCTCCAGAACGACATCCTCAAGGAGTACATCGCCCAGAACGAGTACATTTACGCGCCCGCCGAGTCGATGCGCCTGGTGACGGACACGGTCGAGTTTGCGGCCAGGGAGATGCCGCTCTGGAACCCGATCAGCGTAAGTGGCTACCACATCCGCGAGGCAGGCTCCACAGCCGCACAGGAACTCGCATTCACGCTTGCGGACGGCATCGAGTACGTGAAGTGGGCGCTTGCGCGCGGCATGGATATCGACTCCTTCGCGCCACGCATCAGCTTCTTTTTCAACAGCCACAACGACTTCTTCGAGGAAGTGGCGAAGTTTCGTGCGGGCAGGCGGATCTGGGCACGGCAGATGCGCGAGCGATTCGGAGCCAGGAACGAACGCTCGTGGCTCATGCGCTTCCACACGCAGACGGCGGGCGTCTCGCTAACGGAGCAACAGCCGGAAGTCAACCTCGTGCGCGTGGCGATCCAGGCTCTCGCGGCGGTCATGGGCGGCACGCAGTCGCTGCACACGGATGCGATGGACGAAGCGATCGCGTTGCCCAGCGACAAGGCGGCGAAGCTCGCCGTCCGTACGCAGCAGGTCATCCTCCACGAAAGCGGTGTGATCAACACAATCGATCCGCTGGGTGGCTCGTACTTCGTGGAGAAGCTTACCAATGACATGGAGCGCGAGGTGCTGAAGTATTTCGAGCAGATCGAGGCGCTCGGCGGTGTCATCCCCGCAATTGAGACCGGGTTCTTCCAGAAGGAGATCGCCGACGCCTCGTCGCGCTTCCAACGTGAGGTCGACAGCCGTGACCGGATCATCGTGGGGGTGAACGAATATACCGAGAGCGAACCGGTGGAAATCCCGATCCTGCGCATGGACCCGGACGGCGAACGGCGGCACCTAGAGCGCCTTCGGCGTTGGCGGGCCGACCGGGACGCGGACGGCTGGGGCGAAGCGATGCGCGCGCTCGAGGATGCGAGCCGGGACCCAACGATGAACACGATGCCGTTCATCCTCTCGGCCGTAAACGCCGGCGCCACAAGCGGCGAGATCTGCAACATGTGGCGGCGGGTCTATGGCGAGTACAAGGAGCAGGTCGTCGTTTAGCTCAGATCGTAGGCTATCGCCATTGGGCCTGTTCTCGCGAAGTGATCGCCACCGCGGTACCGTCACCCAGGCGCCGACGACGAGCCTTCCGCCACTCCAGCCTTCGTCTTCCCTATCGCCGCACAAAACTTTGAGACGCACCCACGGCGTGACTCTCCCAGCGGCCGTGCGGTAGACTCCGCAGCACACCAGAAAATCCCACGCCCCCATCCGGAGGTAGTTCGTCATGCCTGTATTCCCCTCTGTCGAATGGTTCAAGGAAGCCGCGGAGCGGCTCAACAAGTCCGATAGCTTCAAGCGCCTCGGCACCTGCGACGCCGAGGTCGGCATGCAGATCGACGACGACTTCTACGAAGTCGATTTCGAGGCCTTCGAGGTCAAGGACGTGCGCAAGATCGACGCTTCACGCGCGGGCGAGCTCGACTTCACTCTCGCCCAGAGCTACGACGAGTGGAAAGCGATGCTGGAAGACATCAAGGAGAACGGGCGCGCCACGCACGACTTCACCCTCAATTCGCTCGACCTCAAGAGCGACAAGGAACTCGCCCTCGGCAAGGACTACCACCGCCGCGACGCCTTCTACCGCTTTAACCAGACGTTCCAAGAATACTTCGACATGACCGCGAAGATGGATACGTCGTTCGCGCACTGACCGTCGCGGAGGCCGTCGATCTGGACAGGGCGTCGCAGACGCTCCCAGAGTAGGGGCTGGCAGCAGCCCGCCCACCGCGCCACGTACCGTTCGCCAGCTTCGAGTACCATCCGAAGATGACCTCTCCCGCCTCGCATCTTGAGTCCGAGTGGCAGTTCGACGCCATCGATGTCCGGGCTGTTGGCCGATGGCTGGAGAGCGCGAACATCCCGGGCTACACCGTCATCGAGGCCGGCACGAAGAAGGTCACGGACACTTACCTCGACACGCGCGACTGGCGCCTCTACCGCGCCGGGTTCACCTGCCGCACGCGCCAAAAAGGCGATGGCGCCGAGGTCACGCTCAAGACGATGGCCGACGCGCCGGGCGGACTGCGCCAACGTACGGAACACAACGAAGCCCTCCCCGAAGGTGGGCTGGGTGCCGCCACGGGCAGTGTCGCGCGTGTCATCCGCATGGTGGCTGGCCGCCAACGGGTCGAGCCGCTCTTCACACTCCAACAAGACCGGCGCTTGTTCCGGCTGGCCGACGAAGCTGGCGACCTTGGCGAGATCTCTCTCGATGAGACGGCCATTCCCCTGGGGGTGGAGGACGCACCGGTGAGGTTCTCGCGCGTCGAGGTGGAAGTGAGCGACGTCGAGCGGGCGCAGCGTTTCGTCGAGGTATTCCGCGCCGCCACCGGTCTCACTCCCGCCACCGTGGGCAAGTTCCAGGCGGCCCTCGTCGCCACGGGCACGACCATCGTCAAGCCCGAGACGACGCTCGGTTCCACGAGCGTGGAGGCGACGATGACCGCCGGGGAAGTTGCCTTCGCCGTCATGCGCAAGCACTTCGGCACATTTCTCGCCAACGAGGGCGGTACCCGTTTGGGCGAAGACATCGAAGGGCTGCACGACATGCGCGTCGCGGCGCGCCGCCTGCGCGCCGCCATGAGCCTCTTCCGCCCATTCCTCTCCCTGAGGATGGAGTCGTTGCGGCTGCAGCTGGGGTGGGTGGCCGGCGTATTGGGTGAGGTGCGCGACCTCGACGTGCAACTCGAACGCATGGAGCAGTGGCGTAGCGGGTTCGACGATGAACGCGCCCACTCCCTGGACGCGATCGAGGCGATCATCCGGATGCGGCGCGAGGCAGCGCGGACACGCATGCTCATCGTCCTCAACTCCCGGCGTTACGAGGTACTGGTCGAGCGCTTTATCGCTACCCTCCGCCGAGGCCCTTCGCGACGCTTCGCCCCCGGGCGCGTCTCCGTTCTCGAAGTCGGGCCCAACCTCGTGGAGAAACGCTACCGGCGCGTCCGCAAGCAAGCCCTCGCGATCGGGCCGGGATCCCCCCCGGAGCCCTACCACCAGCTTCGCATTGATGGAAAAAAGCTGCGCTACGCGCTGGAGTTCGTAGGCCCCATCTACGGCAAGCCCGCGACCGAGTTCGCGGCGAAAGTGACGGCCCTCCAGGACGTGCTTGGCCTGCACCAGGACGCGTATGTCGCCATCGACATGCTCGAACGGACAGCGGGGACGATGGCGCG
>JBKKBS010000043.1:0-5946 GCA_046713815.1 Tepidiformaceae bacterium | reverse complement strand
TCGGCTCCCCACATCTGGTCGCACAGCGCTTGGGCCGGGAGGCTTAGGAAACCACTGCTCTATCCGCTGAGCTACGGGGGCACGAGTCCTGGGATGCAAACTCCGGGCCGGCGGAAAACCACTCCCGCCCCTGCGGCGCGGAGTGCCCCAACGTCATCGGATATACGGCCCAGGCCGCATTCACAGTCTAGCCGACCGCGTGCCACGGACACCCGCGTGGCGCCAGCACACGGAGCCCGGAACCACTTTCGTTCGCGGAGCAGCGCAAGTTCGTGCGGAATTGCCAGCACGCACGCCCGACTTCACGATGGTTGGCACCGTTTGGAAGTTTTCGGGCGCAGCGACAGCGGGACCTCGGTGACAACGCGATCCCGCATGCCGACGGACGACGTTCCGCAATCGCCGGCTTAACGGCTCAGTCCGCGTCGTTCGCGGGCCCTCGTTCGATTTGTGACCAGGATTTTCCAGTCAGCCGAAGAGCCGCTTCAAGAAGACGCTGGGTCTCTACATGATGAGTTTGTCCGCCAAATAGGTCCGAGTCGCACTCCTCGACGATGCGTCCATCGGCGATTACAAGGATGCGGTCGCAGATAATGCGTGCCTGCGCGAGATCGTGAGTGATACAGAGGAACGCAATTCGCCTTCGAGAACGGAGGCGTTGGATCAAGTTGATCAGGTCGTGACGCGCGTCGGCGTCGAGCATGGATGTGGGCTCGTCCGCGATGATGAGGGCGGGCGAGAGGACGAGGGCGCGGGCCAGGGCGACCCGTTGACGTTCGCCCCCAGACAGTTCATGCGCGTAGCGGTCGAGAAACTGTGACACCGGTTTGAGCCCCACATCGGCAAGCGCCTCTCGCACAAGTTCGTCTCGCGCGGCGCGACTCCCGCCCCGATGAATGACGAGCGGTTCAGCCACCAGTTGGCCCGCGGTCATCCGCGGCGAGAGCCACCCGTACGGGTCCTGTCCGATTAACTGTAGGTCCCGCCGGGCGGATCGCTGATGGCGCCCGGGCAGTGCGAGAAGGTCGATCCCGCCAAGCCTCACATGGCCACTTTCGGGACGCGTGAGGCCGGCGACGACGCGGGCGAGCGTGGTCTTGCCCGTCCCGCTCCGGCCCACGAGGCCGACGATCTCACCATGGTCGACCCGCAGGTCGATGCCGCGAAGCACATGCTCGCGGTCGTGGCCTTGCCCCACGCGGAATGTCTTTCGCAGTCCCGATACTTCGAGAAGCGGATGACCTTGAAGTTCGCGCTCTGTCCGCGGATGCCCGACGGCGAGCCTTACGGTTCCTGGGGGCGAGCTGACGGGGTCCTCGAGCCGAGAGCCGGCTACCCGCCCGCCCGAGAGGGCCAGGACACGCGCTGAACCCATCAACAGGGCCGGGCGGTCGTGCGTGACGATGATCATCGCGGCGCCGGTGCGTGTGCGATGCTCGGTCAGGAGGTCGAGGATCTCCACTTGCGCGACCACATCCAGGCCCGTCGTGGGTTCGTCCGCCACGATGAGCCTGGGGTCGTTGGCGATGGCCGCTGCTATGGCGACGCGTTGGCGCATGCCACCGCTAAGTTGGTGCGGGTACGCGTGCGTCCGCTCCACGGGGAGGCCCACCGTGGCAAGCAGTTCGAAGGCGCGGATACGCGCTTCGGGTCGGCCGAGGGACTGGTGGATCCGCAGGGCCTCCGCCACCTGTTCCACCACCGGAATAACAGGATTGAGGGCGTTCATGGCCGCCTGCGGGACCAGCGCCACCACTCGACCGCGCAGCCGCCGCCGCTGGCCGGGCGAGAGGTCAACGATGTCGCTGCCTTCAAGCCTGACGCCCCCAGCAACAATCCGGCCGGGCGGCCGGAGCATCCCCATGACGGCTGCCACGAGGGTGCTCTTACCGCTTCCGGAGGGACCGACCAGGGCGACCAGCTCGCCGCGCTCCAATCTGAAACTCACGCTATCAAGCGCGCGCACGGCCTCACGGTGGCCGTAATCGACCGTGAGATTGTCAACCATTAGTAACGGTCCGCCGCTAACCGCGTACGGCGTTCGGCGTTCACGCGGGCGGCGAGCACCGCTCAACCGCCACCCACCTTCGCGCAGTCGAGGGTCGCTGCGCTCCTCGAAGCCGAATCCGATGAAGGCGAACGCGACCACAATGAGGCCGATACACAGCCCTGGTGGCACGACCCACCAGAGCCATGCGTCTGAGAGGAATGCGCCACGGGCGTTGGCGAAAAACAGGATCGTGCCCCAGCTTCGGGATGTCGGATCGCCCAACCCGAGGAAGCTCAACGCTGACTCGAAGGCGACGGCTACGGCCACGGCCCGTACGAATTGGGCAACGACCACCGGCGCCGACCCCGGAAGAATGTGGCGCCGAAGGATATAGCCCGATCCCGCTCCCACCGACCGCGCGGCATCGACCGGCCCAAGACGGGAGATGGCGAGCACCTGGGCCCGGATCTCCCTTGCGGCGCGAGGCGCGAGGATCAGGCCGATCACCACTGTCTGGGCGGCTGGCCCAGGACTGAAAAACGCGCTCAGTACGAGGAGCAACGGCAGGAGGGGCAAGGCAAGTGTGATGTCGACCGCTCGCATTAGCACCGCATCCAACCAGCCGCGCTTGAAGCCCCCGATGAGGCCGGCCAACGTGGCCGTAAATGTTGCAACGATGGCGCTCCCGACACCGACGACAAGGGAGACGCGGGCGCCATGGATGAGCTGACTAAGGAGGTCCCGCCCGAGGTCGTCGGCGCCGAGCAGGTGTTGGCGGGATGGCTCCGCGAACGGCGCGGTGACCTGGCGATCCGGGTCGTATGGGGCCAGGAGCGGTGCCGCAAGCGCCAACGATACGAAGGCGGCCAGCAGTACGCCGCCCACTATTGGGAGCGTGGTCGCAGCGGGGGACGAGCGTGCTCGCCTTGCGTTCCTTAGCCGCTCCACGTTCATTCCCGTTCCTCCCAGACGCGGGGGTCGAGGCGCGGATATATCAGCTCGGTAAGCCAGTTGGCGACGATGACCGACACGGCGAATAGCAAGAACGTTCCCTGCAGCAGGGGGTAGTCGCGGGCGCGCATGGCATCGAACGCGAGACGGCCGAGGCCGGGGTACGCGAAGACGGTCTCGACCACCACCGCGCCGCCGGCAAGAGCCCCCAGCGTGACCGAGAAACCGGTGAGGATCGGCAACGCGGACGCGCGAAGGGCATGGTGGAAGAGCACCACACGAGTGGGGAGCCCCTTCGCCTGGGCCAGATGGATGAAGTCTTCGCCGAGCGTCGATGTGATGGCTGCCCGCGCGACGAGGAAGGATGGGCCGACGGTGGCGAAGACGATGGCAGTGGCGGGCAAGATCAGTCGCTTGCTCGCTTCGACTACCGCGTCCAGGCCGTGAGCGCCGCCGGGAGGCTGGGCGCCGAACGACGGCAACCAGCCCAGTTCCAGCGCGAACACTGCGATGAGCAGCATGCTGAACCAGAAAGCAGGCATGGCATCCACGAGGAGTATCCCCGCGAGGAGGCCGGTCTCCCCTGGGCGGCCCCGGTTCCATGCAGCCGCCGCTCCGAGTGCGGTGCCCGCCGCGAAACTCACGACCGCCGCGGGCAGGACCAGCAGCAGAGTCCAGCCGGCCCGTTCGACAAGCAGATGGCTAACCGGGCGACCGAAGCGGATGGAGACACCGAGGTCCCCAATAACGAGGTCGCGGAGGTATTGGCCGTACTGGACGCCGATTGGGGCGTCCAGGTCCAGCTCCTTGCGCGCGGCCAGGCGCTGGTCATGCGTGAGAGTGGCGATGTCATCTCCGAATAGGTAGTCGAGCGGATCCCCGGGGGCCAGGCGCGGGAGCGCGAAGTTCAGCGTGATCGCCGCCCAGAGCGTCACTATCAGCGGGATCGCCCGGCGTGCCGCCGTCCGCCTGCTCACGGCTCAAGCTGGCGGGTCGTGACTCCTTGCCGAGCCCCGGCGGGCAGGAACGACCACTTGTGCACGATGCCGAAGCCCGGGCTTTCGACCCACCCGGCGAAGGCAGCTGGCCTGAACGCCCAGTGCTCCTGGGGGTAGTAGAGCGCGAGGCTCGTGGGACGCTCGTTGAACTGAGTCTGCATTCGGAAGAGCGCCGAACGGTGCGCCTCCTCATCCGTGGACGCCAGGTACTCCTCGATGAGCGCGTCCATTTCGGGATAGGCCAGGCTCTTCTTCCAGAGGTAACCGGAACGATGGGACATGACGAACTGATCCGGGTCGGCCACTCCATGGGGCCCAATCTCCGTGACGTAGAGGTCGAACTCCCTTGAGCTAAAGAGCCTCGTGATGGCCGTAGGGTCGTGGCTCTCGACCGTGACAGACGCACCAATGGTTGCAAACTGGCGGGCCAGCAGCTCGGCGACGCGCAGGTGCGCGGGTTCTGTCGCAGCTACCTTCAGCGTGAACCGCAGCTCCCGCCCGTCGGCGAACTCCCGCACGCCATTGCCGTCGTTGTCGCGAAGTCCAGCCTCGTCCAGCAGCGTCCGCGCCCGCGCCCGATCGAACGCCGCTCCGTTCGCGGGATTGGTCCATGGCGAGTCGGGGTGCGGGTAGCCCTGGCTCGCGGGGCGGCCCTGTCCCAGGAGGATCGTGTCGACCAGCGCCTTGCGGTCGATCGCGAGTGAAAGCGCCAGCCGGACCGACGGGATGTTCAACGGCGCCCGTTCGAAGTTCATCCGCACCTCGGTAATCGAAAGCGCGGGAGTGCTCACGACCTTCAATGCCGCGTTGCCTTCAAACTGCTTCCAAAGCTCCGGTGGAAGCGGCCGGGCGGAGGCGTCGATTTCGCCCGTCCGCAGGGCGACAAACATCCCGGACTGGTCCGGAATGACGGGACACACGAGTTCGTCCACGAGCGGAGCGCCTATGAAATAGTCCGAGTTGGCTGCGAAGCGATAGTGCTGTCCCGGGGAGTAATCGACGAGTCTGTATGGCCCCGTCCCGATCGGAAGACCGCTGAAAGTCCGCGGCTCGGTGACGGCCTGCCAGATATGCCTGGGGAGGATCGGCAGGTCCGCAAGGGTTACATCCTTCAGGAGCGGACACGGAGAGGCACACTGGAGGCGGAGACGGTGCTCGTCGAGAGCGTCGATGCGCTCGATGCGTGGCACTTCGCTCATGTGGTGCGTATGGCGGTTCGCCGGGCCGTCGCGGAAGTACTCGAACGTAAACTTCACGTCAGCCGCCGTGAACGGCGCTCCGTCGTGCCACCTGATACCGCGCCTGAGCGTTATCTCCCAGGTCGCTGGATCTACCGCGCTGGCGGATTCCGCCAGCCACGGTGTGGGCGCCTCGACGTAGGGCGATGGCGCGAACAGCTTGTCGTACACAAGCTCCACGAGAAAATCGAAGCGTGCATCGCTCGTGTAGATGTTGAGTGGGCCGGCATCCTGGGACACACCGATCGTGAGTCGCGCAACACGCTGGTCGGGGGCTGGAGATAGTTCGTCCGCGGCCTCCGAATCGCTGCACGCGACACCGAACACAGTTGCCAGCGCCATTATCGCCGTTGCGGCTCGGCGCTTAGAGGGATTCATTGGCGAGGCGCAGCTGATGCAGGGTGTACCGCTCGAGGTTCTTGCGGCATCGCTCGTCGATCACTTCGCAGACCCACCCCCAGTGGATGGATACCCAATCGCCCGGCTCGGCGCCGTCGGCGAAACCATGCCCTCCGAGTTGCGTCGTGACTCGTTGCTCTTGCGCGGGGCCCAGGCCAAGGACGCCGCCGAGCAGTGTCAACGGCTGCCTGTCGACGAGGAGCGAGCCTGGTCCGGCCGAGACCACGCGCCCCCAACTGATGCGGCATTGGTCCATGGTCGCAAGCGAATGGTCGAGTTCGCCTGCTCGGCTGTGGACATCGAACACATGGAAGTTGTGGTGCGGACGCGCGCCCGCCGGTGCCTTGCCTGCTACCAGGTCGAGGAGCTT
>JBKKBS010000042.1:0-3209 GCA_046713815.1 Tepidiformaceae bacterium | reverse complement strand
GAAGTACGGCGATGTCGGCTTCATCAGCCGCCGCGGACGGGGACTCCTGAAGGTCGAGCACTGTCCCATCTCCGAGCCCTGGGTGAACGGGATCCTCCGGCGGCTACAGGGCAAGGGCGCTGGCCTCCACCAGGTCCAGGTGCGCCACAGCGCCGTCACCGGCAGTTCGCTCATCTACCCGGAGATACCGGGACTCGACGTGCCCAGCGGCCAGGCATGGTACGAGGAGGAGCTGTGCGGCCACCGCTTCCGCGTGAGCGCCTCCGCCTTTTTCCAGGTCAACCACGCCCAGGCGGAACAGATGGCGCGGCTCGTTGGCGAGGCTCTCCCTTCGCGCGGCCGCGTGTTCGTGGACGCCTTCGCGGGCGTCGGCACCTTCGCCAGGATCTTCGCGGACCGCTTCGACCGCGTGATCGCGATCGAGGAGTCGCATAGCGCCGCTAAGGACGCGGTCTTCAACCTCGTGGATGCGCCCAACGTCGAGATGCGCATCGGCAAGGTCGAGGACGTGCTCCCGTTTATCGACGCCGCCCCCGACGCCATCGTCCTCGACCCGCCGCGGCCTGGCTGTGCGCCGCCCGTGCTCGCCGCCATCGCCCGCTTCCGGCCCACGGTCATCGTCTACGTCTCCTGCAATCCCGCCACTCTTGCCCGCGACCTGCGCATCCTTGTCGATTCCGACTACGCGCTAGATTCCGTCACTCCGCTCGACATGTTCCCCCAGACGGGACACATCGAATGCGTTGCCCGCCTCTCGCTCGCCGACACGGGCGGCGTCACGTGAGGGTCACCCTCGCCTCCGCCTCGCCGAGACGACGGGAGCTGCTCCCCGCCCTGCTCGATCAGTTCGATGTGCTCCCCGCGGACATCGACGAGCCGCTCGGCAACGATGCCATCGCCGATGCGCGGATGCTGGCGCGAGACAAGGCGCGCCACATCGCCGCGCGCCATTCGGGAGCAATCGTGATTGGCGCGGACACGATTGTCTTCGATGACCGGCGGCTCTATGGCAAACCCACGGACCGGGAGGACGCCGTTGCGATGCTCCGCGGCCTGCGTGGGCGTGAGCATCGCGTCGTCACCGGCATCGCCGTCGTCAGCGAGGGCCGCACATCGGATGACGTCGCAATCTCGACGGTCACCCTCGGGGACCTCTCCGATGCCGACATCGACCGCTTCGTCGCCTCGGGCGTGCCATTGGACAAGGCCGGGGCATACGCGATCCAGCACGAAGAGTTCGCTGTGGTGGAACGGCTGGACGGCTGCTATTGCAACGTCGTTGGCCTCCCCCTCTGGCGCCTTAAAGCGCTCCTGGAGGACGCCGGTATCACTTGCGCCGACCCGTCCGCCACGTACGCACGTTGCTCTGACTGCCCCGATCGACTGGCATCCCCGTAGAATGCGCCAATCTTCCAATCTCACAACCTCCCGGAGGGACTCATGGCATTTCTCGATCGCGACGGCGTAAAGCTCTATTACGAAGAAGCGGGCGCCGGGATCCCCGTCCTGCTCACCCACGGCTATAGCGCCACGGCGGGCATGTGGCGGGGCCAGTTAGAACGGCTTTCAAGCGACTACCGCCTGGTCGCCTGGGACATGCGCGGCCACGGCCAGACTGGCAGCCCGGACGACCCCTCGCTCTACTCCGAGGACCACACCGTCGACGACATGGCGGCCCTGCTCGACCACCTCGGTATCGAGAAGGCAGTCATTGGCGGGCTCTCGCTCGGCGGCTTCATGTCACTCGCCTTCAACGTGAAATATCCGGGCCGAGTCTTGGCGCTCATGCTCTTTGACTGTGGGCCGGGCTACCGCAATCCCGCTGGCCGCGACGGCTGGAACGAAACGGCGCTCAAGCGAGCGGACCGCTTCGAGGAGATAGGCATGGACGCACTCGGCACCGGCTCGGAGGTGCGTATCGCCCATCACACCTCAGCCCAGGGACTTGCCCACGCCGCCCGTGGCATGCTCGCCCAGTTCGACTCCCGCATCATCGAGTCGCTCGGCACGATCACCGTCCCCAGCCTGGTCCTCGTCGGAGAGAACGACCAGCCGTTCCTCGGCGCGTCGCAGTACATGGCCGCGAAGATCCCGGGCGCGAAGCTCGTCACCATCCCCGACGCCGGCCATGCCGCCAACATCGATCAACCCGAAGCCTTCAACGCCGCCGTCTCCGAATTCCTCAGCGCCGCCATCACCAGCCCCGTCCACTAACCCAAATCGCAAATTGGAAATTGCAAATCGGAAATTGGAAACTTGGAAATTCCCTAGGGGTTGCTCACCGAGAACGTGTCGCATTGGTTCGGGTCGCCCGTGTCGAACCCCTTGCGGAACCATTTCGTGCGCTGCTCGCCGGACCCGTGCGTCCATGTTTCCGGGTTGACGCCCTGGCCCGACTGCTTCTGGATGCGGTCGTCGCCGATGGCCGCCGCCGCCGTCAGTGCCTCCTCGAGGTCGCCCGCCTCCAGGATGCCGCGCTGATTGGCGCTGTAGCCCCAGACGCCCGCGAAGCAGTCCGCCTGCAACTCCTGGCGCACGGACAGCTCGTTCGCGTCGCCCTTGTTCCGCTGCGACTCGCTTTGCACGCGTTCGCTAACGCCCGTGAGCGTCTGGATGTGGTGCGCGATCTCGTGGGCGATGACGTATGCCGTCGCGAAATCTCCTGGCGCCCCGAAACGCTGGTGCAGCTCCTCGAAGAAGCCTACATCCAGGTAGGCCATCTGGTCCGCGGGGCAGTAGAACGGCCCGGATGCCTCGGTCCCGACGCCGCAGGCCGTGTTCGTCTGTCCCTCGAACAGCACGAGAGGTGCGCGCTTGTACTGCTGGTCCGAAGAGGCGAAGTACTGCTCCCAATGGTCGTTCACGTCGGTCGTGACGAACTTCAAGAATTCGACGATGTCGCGGTCCGGGTCCGACTCCGGAGGGATGCCCTGGGCGCCCTGGGGCGGCGGCACGGCGCCCCCACCGAGGTTGCCGAAGATGTCGCCAAAGCCGCCGCCCCCGCCCCCGCCGCCCCCAAAGAGCTGGATGCCAAGGAATATGAGCAGGATCACGAGCCCGATGCCGCCGCCTCCCACACCGATCGGCAGGCCGCCAATGCCCATTCCCCCGGACGAAGACCCTCGCCGGTCGATAACGTCGCCTTCACGGCTTCTGCCAATCTTCATGCCGCTATCGTGTCATGTGGATCGACCCAAAAACGCGCGGAG
>JBKKBS010000041.1:0-4146 GCA_046713815.1 Tepidiformaceae bacterium | reverse complement strand
CTTCGGTGTCGCGCGAGGGTAGATACGGCACGCGCATCAGCGTCGCCTGGAGTCCGACCGCGATGGTGTACTCGGTCTCCTCGATGATCTTGATCCGGCCTTCCTCCGTCGCGCGCCTCAAGCGCGGAGCGAGACCGAGAAACTCGAGCCCAAAGTAGCAGGTGCGGATGGTTCCGAGGACCCCGGCCGCAGCCAGAACTTCGGCCTCGAATGAGCTCGTGAATCCAAGCAAGGTCAGGTCCTTCGCGCCGGCGCGGACGAGTTCCCGGACGAACGCCATCGGCTTGCGATACAGCGTCATTCCGCCGATGCCGACCATGTCGCCGTTGCGCACCAGACGCGCTGCTTCGGCAAGTGTCGTCAGCTTGGACGTGGGGCGATTAGGTTGCAACGCTCTTTCCTCCAAGGTAGAGATCCTGGATGACCGTCGAGGCTTTTGCCTCTTCGCGCGTTCCGGAGAATGCGATGGCGCCGTTCTCGAGCACGTAGACAACGTTGGCGAGATTCATCGCGAGCCGGGTGTTCTGCTCGACGAGCAGCACCGTGAGATTGCGCTCGCGGATGAGCTGCCGCACCACCTCGAGCACCTGCTCGACCAGCACGGGTGCCAACCCCATCGACGGCTCGTCGAGCAGCAAGAGACGGGGCTCGGCCATCAGCGCGCGGCTGAACGCGAGCATCTGCTGCTCGCCGCCTGAGAGCGTGCCGGCCGGCTGCTTCATCCTCTCCTTCAAGCGCGGAAACATGTCGAATATGAACGCCTCGACTTCCGGTCGCACCGAGGGCCGGCCGGCGGCGATGGCGCCGAGCTTCAAGTGCTCGGCGACCGTGAGGTCGGGGAAGATCTGGCGTCCTTCGGGCACGTGCACCACACCTCGCCGCACGATTTCGTGAGCATCGAGCTTGTCGAGCCGCTCGCCCTGGAATTCGATCGACCCGCTCCTCGCCTTGATGACGCCGGAAATCGCGCGCAGCAGTGTCGACTTGCCCGCGCCGTTCGGGCCGAGCACGGTCGTCAGGCCACCTTCGTCGACGTCGAGTGATACGTCGCGCAGGACGAGCGCTAGCCCATAGCCTGCTTCGAGATCCTTAATCCGTAGCACGGCTGCCCCCTCCGAGATAAGCCTCGATGACGCGGGGGTTCGCCTTGATCTCTTCCGGCACTCCTTGAGCGATGAGCTTGCCGAAATCGAGCACGTACAAGTATTCGGTCAGGCGCATGACGAAGCTCATGTCGTGCTCGACCAGCAGGAAGGCGACGTCGCGGGCTTTGCGCACGCGCTCGAATGCACTGATCAGCGCCTGCTTCTCCCCGGGGTTCATCCCGGCGACCGGCTCGTCGAGCAGCACCAGTCGCGGCTCGGACACGAGCGCGCGACCGAGCTCGACCAGCTTCTGCAACCCATACGGCAGGTCCCCGGCCACGCGAGAGAGATACGCCTCGAGACCAAGCAGGCTCGCCACACTCTCGACCTTGGCGTTGATCGCCTTCTCCTCTCGCTTTGCAACCGGCAAGGCGAGCCCGGCGCTGATGAAGCCCGCCTTGGACGCGGACGTGGTGCCGACGATCAGGTTGTCACGCACGGTCATCGTCGCGAAGAGCCTCACGTTCTGGAACGTCCGCGCGATGCCGAGCGACGCGATTCCGTGTACGGGTATCCCGGCAATGTCGCGGGAGTCGAACGCGACGCGCCCTTCCACCGGGTCGTAGATGCGCGAGAGCACATTGATGAGTGTCGACTTGCCCGAACCGTTCGGGCCGATGAGGCCCACCACCTGGCGGGCCGCCACCTTCAAGCTCACCTTGTCGAGCGCGCGCAGCCCGCCGAACTGCATCGAGACTGCTTCGACCGACAGAAGCGGGGCTTCGCTCATCGCTCCAACACGATCCCGGCTTTCTCGCGGTCCCAGATGGCGGACAAGCGTTTCTCCGCGGCCGCCTTCAGCTTGTATTTCTCGACCTTCTCGGTCATCGTCTTCGGCAGCTCGGCGACGAACTCGGCGAACCGCGGCACCATGTAATAGGCCATATTCTCCGTACAGTGGCCGATGAGCTCCGCGGCGGTCAGCGCCTCCCCTTCCCGCAGCACCACGCTCACCATCACCTCGTCCTCGCTGTGCTCGGAAGTCACGGGGAAGGCGGCCACGTCGAGCACCGCTGGGTGCTTCAAGATGATTTGCTCGACCTCGAACGAGGAGATGTTCTCGCCGCGGCGGCGAACCGTGTCCTTGATCCGGTCCAGGAAGAAGTAGTTGCCCTCGGCGTCCCGGCGAAACAGGTCGCCGGTGTGGAACCAGCCGTTGCGCCAGGCCCGGGCCGTCGCTTCGGGCATGCCGTCGTAGCCCGCGTTCATCGACCAGGGCGAGTCCGTCCGCACGATCAACTCGCCCGGAGAACCTGTGGGCACCTCGATGTCATTCTCGTCGACGAGCCGGCAGGTGACCCCCATGCGCGGTCGTCCACAACCGCCGAACACCCGGGTATTCACGTCCGTGACCAGCGGCGACGACACCTCCGTCATGTTGAACCCGGAGATGTAGTCGAAGCCGAAGCGCTCGCCCAGATTCACGGTCTGCTCGTTGATCGGCATCATGGTGATCCACTTGAGGGGATTGTCCCGATCGTCCGGCCGTGGCTCGCTCCTGGCCAGGAAGGCGCCCATCACGCCGATGAGACCGGACGTGCTGGCGCAGTTGCCGGCGCGCACCTGATCCCAGAACTTGGTGGTGCTGAATCCGTCCACCAGATAGAACATGCCGGAGCGAACAAGCGCGCAGTAGGTTGGGCTCGTGCCGCCCACATGGAACATCGGCAGATTGACGAGGATCGATTCACCCTCGCCCAGGTAGCCGTAGGTCACGACCGCCGTGGTGTAGAGCTGCAGATAGGGCGAAAGCACGCCCTTCGACGGACCGGTCGTTCCCGAGGTGTAGATGATGCTCTGGATGTCCCAGTGATCGACGACGGCGGTGTCATCGAGACGCGATGCGTCGCCATCGAGCCCGTCTGCGCCGATGATGTGCCGGAGTCGCGGGATCTCGAGCTCCCTCAGTCGCCCGACCAGGTCCGGGTGAGCGATCATGACCGAAGCGGCCGCGCTGTTGATTACATGCTCCAGGACCTTGCCGCGATACGCGGTGTTGAGCGGCACGAAAACCGCACCGAGATAGTTGGTGGCGAACCACGTGAGCACCATGGGCATGCCGGTCGGCAGCCAGGCGATGACACGATCTCCCTTCCGCACTCCCAGGGCCTGCAAACCCGCGGCCGCGCGCCGGACGCGCTCACGGCACTCGGCGTATGTCCAGGAGCTGCCATCCTCGAACAAGGCAACGCGATGGTCCGGATGGCGGGCGACCCGAACGTCCAGCATGGACTTCAATACGCAGTCCTCGCGCGCCGGTGTCTTTGGGTCGAACCAGGACGGGCTGTTCACGGCCGACGCGCCAACAGGCTCAGGAGGCCTTGGCTACAGGGCGCTCAGGGCGTGATCCGTCGAGCGGAAGATCCCGCTGGCGCAGGACGGTCTGCATATCGAAGTAATCGCGCCATTCGGAGATCTTCCCGCCCGCGAACTTGAACACGGACATGTAAGGCAGGCTCACGGTCTTGCCCTTCTTCGTGTAATTCTCAACACCCTCCACAACCGCGACGTCGCCCGACACCAGAATGCGCTCGACGTCGTAGCGCTTCTGGCTCATGCCGCGGCCAAACTTCTCGAAGAATGCTCGGGCGGCTGCCTTGCCGTGGATCGGACCGATCGGCACGTTCACCGCCACGAGGTCGTCGGCGCACAGCGCGAACACAGCGTCCAGGTCATCGCGCACCCATGCCGCGTAGTACGTTCGAATCGTCTCTTCGTGATTCATCACGCGAGTGTATCGCTGGAAGGCTCCCCGAATCGTGAAGGCCGGCCGAAGCTCGGCGACTCCTGTCACCACGACTCGCCGAGCGCAGGCCAGGGGGATTGTTTAGGATTGCCGCGGACCGTATCATGACCGACTTTTCCCCCACGGAGCGCGAGCGCGATCTCGAGCAGCGGACCAAGCGCTTTATCCGCGACATCGTCATTCCTTACGAACGCGATTCGCGCCACACGCCTCACGGCCCGGCGCCGGAACTCGTGAAGGAACTGCGGGACAAGG
>JBKKBS010000040.1:0-2690 GCA_046713815.1 Tepidiformaceae bacterium | reverse complement strand
GCTGGGTGGACGAGCACCGCGCTAGCACGGAAGGCAGCACGATCTTCCTGCCCGACCTGATGGAACGGTACCACCTGAAAGAGGAGAACTTCGCCTCCTTCAAGGTGTTTGCCACTCACCAGGCGGCGCACATCGAATTCGGAAGTTTCGAGTTCGCCTGGGAGCGGCCCGGTAACGTCTTCCCCTCGCAGCGCGGCTCGATCGTCACACCTGAGTCGCGTGCGGTCACTGAAATCGAGCGCTTCTTCGACCTTTTCCCGGACCGGAAGCTCGCTAGCGACCTCTATACCATCGCCGAGGACTGCCGTATCGACGCTGCCATCAAACGCGAGTACGGGGGTATTCGCCGCTCCCTCCGCGTCCTCCAGGCGGGCGAACTCGAACACCGGCCAGACGTGAAGGGCTTGCCTCTACGCGAGGCCTTCATTGAAAACCTCGTGCGGGCGAGCCTCGACAGCATCGATGCGGTGCGCTGGCCGAGGGACCGGGCAGCGGAGATGTCACTCGCACTCGGCATCCTCCAGGAACTCGGGGCCGAGACCGCGCTTGTCGAGGACACGGCCGAGGCGACCCTCCGCCTCTACCAAACGGCGATTGCCATTCCGAACGTCCTCGAGGATTCGGAGCCCGGCGAATGGGACTCGGTCGAGCCTATGGAAGGCGCTGCATCCATGGGCGGCGAGGGTGGCGAGATGGGCGGCGAGGGCGGCCAGGCCCAGCTTGGCGATGTCGGCGAGGGGGACGAGGATTACAACAGCCCGCAGGAAGTGGACTTCCGCGGCGACTTCAAGCCCGAGCTGGTCCAGCTCCTCATGAAACTGCGTGAGGACGCGCAGACCGGCGAGGCGGGGCAGCAGCAGGCGCAGCAGCTCACGCCGGAGCAACTGGCCGAACTGTTGGCGAAGAGCGCGGAGATCGATCTCGACTCCATGATGGAAGGCGACCTCGATCAGACGACGGGCATGTTCCTCTCGAACCTGATGAAGGAAGCCGGCACGCCCACCACCGATAAGGACCAGAAGGGCGATCCGACGAGCGATAACAGCTCGGGCGAGGGCGAGGACGAGGCCCCGCTGGCGCCCATCATCACGACCTACTACTACGACGAGTGGGACTTTCGCGCGCAGGACTACAAGCCGCGCTGGTGCGCCGTGAAGGAGTCGAAGCTCGAGCAGGGCGACGAGAACTTCTACGAGAACGTCCTGCGCGAACACGCCGGTCTCGTCGCGCAGACGCGCAAGCAGTTCGAGCTGATGAAGCCGGAACTATTCCGCAAGCTCAAGCGGCTGCCCGAGGGCGAGGACATCGAACTCGACGCGGCCATCGAGTGGATGGTCGAGAAGCGCGCCGGGGCGAGCCCCAGCGACAAAATCTACTGGCGCCGCAACAAGATCGAACGCGATGTCGCGGTCGCTTTCCTGATCGATATGTCCGCGAGCACGGACGAAGAGATCAACAAGCGCGAGAAGAAGTACGACGACGACGATTACGATGACGACCCGCGCAAGTATCTGAGCTGGTGGGTCTCGAAGCGCCGCCAGGAGCTTACCAGTCCTCCGAAGCGCATCATCGACCTCGAGAAAGAGTCGACGGTGCTGCTGATGACGGCGCTGGAGACGATCGGCGACCAGTACGGCATTTTCGGCTTTTCCGGCTATGGCCGCGACAACGTCGAGTTTTTTGTGATCAAGGACTTCGATGAGCACCTTGACGCCGCGATCAAGAAGCGGCTCGACAAGATCACGCCCATCCGCTCAACGCGCATGGGGCCCGCGATCCGGCATGCGACACACAAGCTCATGATGACGGACGCGAAGGTGCGCATCCTCTTCCTCCTCAGCGACGGCCGCCCCCAGGATCACGGCTATGGGCGCGACCGCACCGAAAAGGAATACGCCATCCACGACACGAAGCAGGCCCTGAACGAGGCCAAGCGCGAGGGCATCACGCCTTTCGCGCTGACCGTCGACCGCTCGGGTCACGACTACCTGAAGACGATGTGCGAAGACATGGGTTACGAAGTCGTGGCCGACATCGAAGCCCTCCCCAGCCGCCTCCCCACGCTCTACCGCCGCCTGACAGAGTAGGACGAGACAGCGTTGCCCCAAAGTCACGGCCCGCGCATGGCGTGTGCCGCCAAGGAACGGGTGGGCAAATAACTCCGGGAACATCTCGGCTACATAGGTCTGAGGTCGAAGAGGAACTGGTCGACCTCAGACCCGAAGTGCCAGTGTGCGTAAAGAGGTCATCCCAGCGATCGGCCTGCCGCTGCCGTCACAGGTCGAGCCGAGATCATGCGGCGCAGTTGTTCGCGGCGGCTGGCCGCAACCTCGCCCACGAACTCAATGGCGGAAAGGCATGCCGTCCGTGCGTCATCTATCAGCAGGGTCAGGCCGACTCGCGATGTTCAGGGCGGGTTCCAAATCTTTGGCGCAGTTACCGGTCGACGTCACCTGACGGGTTCCACCAAGACTGAATCGCCAGCCGATGATGGAATCCGAGCGCGAAGGCGATCGCATCTTCCACGAGCTGCATTTCGTCGGCATTGAGCGTGGCCACGACCGGACTGAGTTCGGCTACCGGAACGGTCATGATGCTGTCGACGTTGACCGAGGATGGCTCGGGAAGGCCTCGTCGAGGATCAAGTCGCACTTCCGACTTGATCCCTCGGATGGTGGTTGTAATTGGCG
>JBKKBS010000039.1:0-13855 GCA_046713815.1 Tepidiformaceae bacterium | reverse complement strand
GAACACCTGGTTGGCCGAGAGGATGCCCCCGCTTTCGATCAGTGAGACGCCGTGCAGGCCGCTGACGACGATGGCGCGCCCCTCGCCCGTGCGTGAGCGATCGTAGAGCGCGGCCGCGATGGCGCCCGCGGCCGCCGTCCCGTGCCCATAGGCGACCTGCGGCGTGACCAGGTAGACCGGCTGGTCAGCGTAGCTGTGCTGCTGGAACGAGACGCTGGAGAGGGCCTGGATGAGCAGCTCATCAGGCGGGAGTTGGCTCCACCGGCCGCTGGCCCCGTAGGGCGGCATCCAGGCGTGGACCAGGGATGGGTTCGGGGCGAGCAGTGTGCCCGCATCGAGCCCAAGGCGTTCAAGTTCTCCCCGCAGAGCGACGAAGACGGCGACATCGGCGCCCGCGATCAGCTCCCTGGCCGCATGGAGACCCTCGTAGGTGTGCAGGTTGAGCGTCGTGACACGTTTGTTCCGGTTCCAGCAGAGGTACCCGGGCTCAGCCTTTGCACGGTCACCACCCGGGGGCTCCACCTTGATCACGTCGGCCTCGAAGTCGCCGAGGAGCATGGTCGCGAGCGGCCCCGCGATGCCCTGCGTGAAATCAACGATGCGGATCCCGGCTAGCGCGGACATGCGAGGGGATTGTCGATTGTCGATTGCCGATTGTCGATTCGGCGCGGCGGCGGCGCCCCTGCCGCCGGGCCAACCACCAAACGTCCCGCAGACATTGGCGAACGGAAGGTCGCCGAGGGTCGGCTCTACGTAGGCAGGCCGTCGATCCAGGCGTCGAGTGTCGCGTTGAACTCGTCCGGACGCCCGGCAAATCGGAGTAAGGCATCGCTCGCCTCCTCAGCAAGATTCGCCAGATAGACGTATCTCGACGCCCTCCTGTCGCAGGGGCGGAGTGCGGGCGTTCATCCAGGAACGGACGAGGTCGGCTTTGCTACACTGCAATCATGACGACCGAGACGCTCACTGACATCGGCTCGCTGCTAGTTGTGAAGGACGGCTACCGCCAGGGCTGGCCCTGCCTGCGTGGGACGGGGATCACCGTCCACAACGTCTCCGTGGCCCACAACAAGGGTATGACGATCGAGCAGCTCTGGGAACAGAACCCACAGCTCAACAGAGCGCTCTTTTACGCCGCGCTCGCCTACTACTACGCCAACAAGGAGCGGGTCGACCGGGAGCTAGACGAGGAGTCGGAGTGGGGCGAGGCGTTACGCAAGCGGTTCCCAAACGACATCAACGAGACGACGGTTCTTCCGCCTGACTTCCCCTGATGGAGATCCTCCACGACGAAGACTCCGAGAGCCGCAACCTCCTGGCGGCTTTCGCCAGCGCAGGCCTGGACTGTGTTACCACATCCGAATTAGGGCGTGCCGAACAACCGGATGAATCGCAGTTGGAGTTTGCGACGGCCATCGGGCGCGTACTGTTTACAGCGAACGTAAAGGACTTCGGTCGTCTCCACCGGCTGTGGATGCACAACCGACGGTCGCACGCGGGCATCATCCTCCTGACCGAGCAACGCGCGGACATCGGCCTCCAACTGCGCTGCATGCTTAACATCTCCGCCCGCTTTTCGCAGGAAGAACTGCGGAATCAGGTCCTCTTCCTGCTCAACTGGGCTTGAGCTGCCGAGCTACATGGCGGAGAGGGTGGGATTCGAACCCACGAGGGACTTGCGCCCCTACACGCTTTCCAGGCGTGCCTGATCGGCCACTCCAGCACCTCTCCCGTCGCGATGGGCCGCCGCTGATCGTATCACGCGCGCCGTTGGTGCTGAATGCGGACGAGCAGTGTTGGGGCGACGAAGCGTTTGCTTACGCGGGCGCCACTGATGCGGGGCTACTTGTCGCGGCGGCCCTTCGTTTTGCCGTCGAACTTCTCCCACATCTGGGACTGCTTGGAGCGGGCGCCCTTGCGTCCCTCTTCGAGCACGTCCTGGGCGGTGTCGCGCACGCCAAGGGCAATTGCGCGCGCCCAGCCAACCGCGGCACTGTCCATCGCCTTCTTCGCTAATGAAGCGGCCGTCTCCTGCGCCCTGGCCGGCAGCGAAGCGCCTGCCTCTTGCGCACTCTCCGCTAATGCAGCGCCTTCCTCCTGCGTGTCCTCCGCCAACCCGGAAAGCGTTTCTTGAACCTCGAGGGCGTCCTCGTCCCGTTCTTCTTCCCTGGAGGTCATTTGCGCCCCCGTCTCTTGTTTTGTCCGCGGATGCGGCCGGGAAGGTTGCCAATGGCGCCGATGCCGCTGCGCACGCCCGCAACCACGGAATAGACGCGGATGATGGGCGAGGCGATCGTCTCTCCCGTGAACTCGGCCGTTCCCTTGACGTTATCAAGGGCGCCCTTGAGCGAATCGAGCGCTGGCACGGCGTTGTCCTTCAAGATGCGCCTCAGCGTCAACGCGAGGAACACCAGGACCGCCATCAACACGGCGAGGAACAGTAACGCCAGCGCCCAGAAGAAGCCCATGAGCACGATCATGATGTCGCGCCACTCGCTCCAACTGTCGGGGGCGGACCAGGAGTCGGGCTCCAGCTCCGGGGGGAAGAGGCTCGTGCCGAAATAGCCGTCGAGAACGCCTCCGCCAACGAAGAAAAGGGCCGCCGCCACAAAGACCAGGGCGATCAGTAGCCGTAGTAGTCCCATGACGTGTTCCCCCTGTGCCAGAGACGATGATATGAGGAGGAAAAGGCTTGAAGCAAAATTGCGCTCGCGCTCGGGCTCCGGCGAGGTGTTTTCCTAGCTCACCGGCGCCATCCGCAAGGCGGAGAGCACCGCCCCCAGGACCGCCGGCGGCATTGCGCGCCCCAGGACTTCGTCCAGGTAGGCAAGGTCGAACGCGTTTTGAGCGGGCATCCCCGCAGCCATCGCCAGCACGGCAATGTAGGCGTTAGCCAGGCGCTCTTCGCGCGACTCGTTTTGCTCCAGGCCCTCGTACGCGGATACGACGAGATCACCAAACGACGCCGCACGGGACGTCGATCCAGGCACGGCCTGGTTCACGCTCGGGCTTTTGAGCACGCCGACCGATTCCGGCACCGCCCGCCCGCTGTTGATCATCGCCACCGCGTCCACGTTCAGGTCGCGGGCGAGGGGCGTGTTCGACTCGACGAGCGTGGGGTCCACGGCCACAAGCTGCATGTACAGAAAGGTGTCGAGGGCGGTGGCCGCGATCTCCTCGAAGCGCCCGTCGTCGCGGTCGCAGTGGATGGCCTCGTGCAGCAGCAGTGGAAGGAGATGCTCGATGCGGTCACCCTCGGTCTTCGGGTTGAGCGAGATGATTCTCCGCCGGTCGCTCGTGAAGGTGACGCGGCCGATCAGGTCCGGGGCCTCGGGCGGTTCCTGAAAAGCGATCAAGGCGGCGGGTTTGGCCGTGCAGTTCTGGTCCGTCAGGAGGTAGTCGATGGCGGCCTCCGCGAAGGTGCCCGTCAACGCGGCGAGTGCGGCACGTATCTTCGGCGAAGGCACGATCTCGACGGGCATCGCGTCAAAGCGAGTGAGCGCCTTCGTCCGCAACTCGGCGTTGGTGCCCCGAGCCTGGAGGTGCGCGTCCAGCGCCGCCCGCATCGCCACCGGGTCGCGGTCGGCCTCCGTGGGCGCGATCACTTGCGCCGGGTCGAGGAGGCTCGGGAGGGACGACTCGAAGGCGGTCGTGGCGAGCAGGGCGAAGGCGGCGGAGAGCTCCGATTCCACGACTGCCACCAGCTCACCCTCGGCGTCCGCGTTGAAAGCGCGTTTGTCGATGCGCACCTTCGTGCCATCGGGCACCAGCGCAGCCACGGTGAGGATGATGGCCCTGGGGTCGTTCTTCGACACCTCGGCGCTCGATACGAGCACACGGCGTGTGCCCTGGGCGACGAGGTCGGGGACTTCGAGCTCAATGCGCGACGCAAGGGGCACGCGCCCCACGGCCAGCTCCAGGTCTCGATCGAAGCGCACAGTCACCCTCGAGGTCTGCTTGCCACCCGTGCCCGCGAGGCGCTCGGCGGTTACTTCCTTGACCTGGGGGACGGGCCCGGCGCTTTCGTCGCCGCCGCATGCGCCCAGCACAAGGCAGGAGGCGAGCGCCGCGGCGAGGAGTGTGGACCTGGTGTTCATCGTCCCGTGTAGTTCGGCTTTCGCTTTTCGGCGAAGGCGCGAGGGCCCTCTTTCGCATCGTCGCTCGCTTGCAGGCGGATGAACGCGAGGTCTTCGAACTCGAGCCCATGGTCGAGGGGCATGTCCTGCCCGCGGATGATCGCCTCCTTGGCCGCGCGCACGGCAAGCGGGCCGCGTTCGCAGATGGTGGCGGCAATCTGGCGGGCGCGGTCCATCAATTCCTCGCGCGGCACGACGTGCGAGACAAGGCCGATGCTGCTCGCGGTCGCCGCATCGATCTGGTCGCCCGTGAGGATCATGTAGTTCGCCCACGCCTGGGGGATGGCTCGCGGCAGCCGTTGCGTCCCGCCCGCCCCCGGCATGATCGCCCAGCGCACCTCCGGGAACCCGAACCGCGCCTCCGTCGTGCAGATGCGGATGTCGCAGGCCAACGCCAGCTCCAGCCCGCCAGCCAGGCAGAAACCGTTGATCGCCGCGATGATCGGCTTATACACCGTGAAGCGTTTGGTGAAGCCGCCAAACGCGACCGCTTCGGCGCCGAATTGGTTGTCGCCGCTGGCCGTGGCGACAAGGTCCATGCCCGTGCAGAACGCCTTTTCGCCCATGCCCGTGAGGATGGCGACGCGCAGACTGTCGTCCCCACGGAAGTCCTCCCAGGCTTCGAGGAGTTCCTGCGAGGTCTTGCCATCAACGGCGTTCAGGCGGTCGGCGCGGTCAAGCGTGATGACCGCGACCTGCCCCTCTTTTTCGTAGCGGATGTTGCTGAAGCCCATATGCGCCTTCTCTGGTCCGCGGTGGCGGCCGTTGCGAGAGTGAGGGCATCAGGATAGCGAAACTTCGGCAGCCTTGCGCGATCCGCCCTTAACCACCAGCGGCCACGGAAACGGCGTCCGAGGGCAGGCTCACCCCGCTGCCCACGACCAACACGACATCAGGCTGCCAATCCCCTTCGCGCGGCAGCTCCCGAATGCTCGTGCGAGGGACCTTGAGCCAATCCGCGATGTCCTCGGCGAGGACCCGGCGCTCGTCGCCGTAGACGACGATCTCCGTCGCGCTCCCGGCCGGCGCCTCTGGTCCGACGTAGACCGTGGGTAATACCCTATCGAACTCAAGATAGCGCCCGATCGCGAGCGCGAGGTTCTCGCCCTCCGGTCCGAGCCCGTTCTGGATCTCGACCGTGGCCGCGGCGTACTCAGCCTTGGGAAAGGTCTTTGCAATCCAATAGCGCACGTTCTCCGGGTTGGAAAATAGGACCGACGCTCCGAAGAGATTGCCGTCGAAGACGGTCGGCCGGTCGTTGACCGGGTCACCGATGGAGTAGGTCGTGATGCGGCCGCGCGTTTCGCGCAGCAAATTAGCGTACCCGGGCAGGCGGCCGGCGGGCACGTTCGTCTTGATCGTGTCGCGGTAGGCATCCCACATGCCCGGCCAGCGGCTGGGGCTGAGCACGCCCGCGGCGAACGCCTTCGCGATCGCGGCCTGCATCACAATCTGCTGGCGCTCGATGCGAGCGAGGTCGCTGGGATCACGGTTGCGGCTGAAGGCGACGGCCATGTAGCCGTCAAGATGCTGACCTCCCGCCTCGATGCTGATCTGCCGATGGTCCTTGTCGTCGTCGCTGTACCACCACTTGCGGATGGCGAGCTCTTCGGGGATGTTCACGTCGATGCCACCCACCGCATCAACCACCGCGGCGACACCGCGGAAGTCGAGGATCACCCAGTAGTCGGTCTCGATAGCGAAGTTTTTCCGCAGGTCCAGCTGCAACTGCTCCGCACCTGCCTCCACGGTCTTCTCCGCCTGCAAGCCCTGGAGGAACGACTCGTTGATGCGCGTCCTGTAAGACCCGCCCGCCTTCGGGTGGACGTCGATCACCAGATCGCGGGGGAACGCGAGGAACGTCGTGGTCTCCGTCACGGGGTCGATCGAGGCGACCATGATCGTGTCTGTGCGCGCCTTGAAGCGCTCTTCCAAGGGAAGCGACTGATCGGTCTCCTGGCCGGGGCGCGTGTCGAGCCCCATTACGAGGATGTTGATGCGGCGGTTGAAGACACTCGATTTGCCGGGGTCGTTGATCAGCGCCTTGGGCTCAATCGAACCGGGAATGATCTCCGCCAGCGTCTGTCCGGGGAAGAGCGCCGGCGTCACGCGTGCCAGCATCACGACGCTGCTGTAGATGGACACCATGCCGAACGTTAGCAGCGCGCCAAGGAACAGCAGCCGGGCACCGCCGGACAATCCGTGGCGACCGGCTCGCGTATCGCGCGGAGGAGCATTGGATGCCGGGTTCAACATTCGCCTCCAACCGTAAAGAGGCGCCACCACGGAAACAATGCCCGAGATGTTGCATCTGGGAAAGGGCCATCTCTCGCAAGACGACCGCAAGCGGAGTGCGGCGGCGTGTTATCCAAGCCCAAGTTCGTGCAGGCGTTCATCGTCGATGCCGAAATAATGGCCAAGTTCGTGAATGACCGTCTTGCGCACCTGGTCGCGGATCTCGTCGTCATCCGCGCAGATCGATTCGATCGGCTCCTGGTAGATGCTGATCTTGTCCGGGAGGACGAGGTTGTAATACTCGCCGCGATGAGTGATGGGGATGCCGTGGTAGAGACCAAGGAGTGTGCCGTGCGGGCCGATGCCGGCGCTCTTGCGGTCGCGCGCGGTGGGTCGCCGCTCGAGCACGATCTCGACGTTCTGCACGCGTGCGAGCAAATCGGGCGGAAGGCTAGCCACTGCTTCCCGCACGAGCCGGCGGAAGGGCGCGCGCTCCAGGGCGCTACCTCGGCGCCCCGGCCGCCGCCCAGAGCGTACGGAAGCCGTTACCCGTGATCGCGTCGCGCTGCTGTTCGCGTTCGAGGTCGATGAGGGTGCGGAGCGCTTCGTGGGCGCGCACGAGCGCCTCTGTGTGGCCGCTGTCGCGCACGCGCTCGATGATCTCCGGCCAGATGCCCGTGGATTCGAGCGAGGTGGCGAACCGAGGCCACCAGATGGCGACGATCTTTTCCGGGGCGGCAAAGCGCGGGCGCAACTGGTGGAGGCTCTGATATCGTTCCTCGACGGAGTTCACCGGATCCACAACGCGTACCATCGGGCCGTCCAGCTCGCTCGTGCGAAAATCCAGGAGCAAGCGCTGGCCCACTGAAACAAAGCGAATCGCAATCACTTCCGAGGTGTGAATCGTGGCGGCGATGTCCGCGAGGTCGATGCTGAAATCGTTGTCCACCTATTTCGCAGTGTAGGGCCGGTTCGCTCACGCGCTACCGGGCGGTTCCCTCGCAATACGGTTCTGAAGACTGACCAACGCGCGCCCGCGCAATGGCCAACACGCGGTTGTCACCAACAGTCGACCATGCTGATGCGACGCTCACAGGGTGATGCAGGGCGGGACCGCGAGAGGCTCCGCCGACGTTAGTCGGCGGCTCCAAGGCTCTTGCTGTGCTTCAATCGTGGGCGATGCCCTCACTCTTTTCGGTCCGCACAGCCGGGGAGGACGACCCCGTGGCGATCGCCGTCGTCTATGCGGCTGTGGCCGCCTACTACCCGCCCGCATTCGTCCCCGGCTTCGACCTCTCCGCCTCAGACATCTCGAAGCTAATGCAGACGGGGCACGCCTTTTTCGTCGCGGAACGCAACGACGAAGTCGTGGGCGCCGTGCGCCACCGCGAGGACGAGGGCATCGCCATGTTCGATTTGCTCGCGTCGGCGTACCCGGGGGCTGGTCGCGCGCTTGTCGTCGCCGTCGAACGAATGGCACAGGACACTGGCGCCAGGCTCGTGCGGACGCGCATCCCCGAGGTTGAAATCCTGGAGGCCTACTTCGGCCGGCGCGGCTATGTCGGAATCTCCCGCGAGCCCGGCCATGAGGGCGATGCGAGCGGTGACATCCTGCTCCTGGAAAAACGCGTGCCCCTCCTGACGGTGCGGGAACAGCGCCGGGCGGATGCCGATGCGATCGGCGCGCTTACCGGCGAAGACCCCTGGACCTTCGCGCAGGGGGCGCGGCCCGGCTGGTTCGTGGCGTCCGACGGCGAGCGTGTGGTGGGCGTGATCTCCGCGCGCGACGGTGGCGGCGGGATGGCCGAAATCTCCCCACCGACCCTGCTACACGGCTACAGAGGCCGCAACCTCGACCTCTGGATGGTCCAGCGGGCGGCTTACTACGCGGAGACGAACGGCTACCACAGCGCAACGCTTCCCTTCACGCCAGAGACTCGCGCCCACGAACGTGCACTGGAGGACCGCCTCTGGTTCCCCGACGGCGACCGCTTCGTCCGCCGCTTCCGCCTGCCGCCTGCCCCCGAAGACGACTGATAGCGTACCTGTATCATCGGGCGCCTCCACCACTCTGACCAACGTCGTGGGACCCGAATCGGAGAACCCGTTGCCGTCCGCCCGACAGCGCAAACTCGAGCGTGCGTTGGATGCGGAGAGTATGGCCGACTTCTTGACCGCCGTGAACTGGGGAGCAATCGCCCTCGACTCCGAAGTCGCGCAGGTACTCGGTCAGTTAGAGGCATGGACCACGGAGTACGACGAAGGCGATCTATCCCGAGCCGAGTACTCTGGCCAGCTTCGGTCGGTGTTGTCCGTAGCCTCGCCTCCGAGAGCCGACCGGTAGCATCATCTGCCGCCGCCGAACTTCCCCATCCTGCACTCCAACTCGCCTTCCGGTAAGCTTCCGCGCATGACTGAAGGTGCGCTCGCGGACGTTGTCGTGCTGGAGCTGGCCACGGGGGTGGCCGGCCCGTACTGCGGCAAGCTCTTCGCGGACCTCGGCGCGCAAGTGATCAAGGTCGAGCCCGGGGGCGGCGACCCGATCCGCCACGAACCGCCACGCGTCGGCCACGAAAGCGCGTTCTTCAACTACCTGAACGCGAACAAGCTCGGGGTGCGGCTCGATCTCACCGATGCCCGTATCGACGCACTCGCGCATAGGGCCGACATCGTCATCCACTGTGAGCGCGGTTCCGCGGCGGACGAACTCGATGACCGCCTGCGAGCCGCGAACCCGCGCGCCAGCATCATCTCCATCACGCCCTACGGCCGCTCGGGCCAGCGGTCCGGGTGGAAGGCGAGCCCTCTGACGGAGTGGGCGACCGGCGGCTACCACTACTTCGGCGGCGACCCCAACCGCGAGCCCATCGCCTTGCCAGGCTACCAGGCGGAGTTCCATGCGGGCATGCACGCCGCGGTCGGCGCGCTGGCCGCGCTCTGGCATGTGCGCGAGAGCGGCGCCGGGCAGGTCGGCGAAGTCTCGCACCAGGAGGCCGTACTCTGTGACCATTCGTGGCTGGTGAGTTCGTGGACGCACATGGGTAAGGTCCAGGGCCGCACGGGCAGTCTCTATGCCCCCTGTGCGGACGGCTTCATCTTCCTCTTCCACATGGTGCCCTACCCCAATCTCTTCGTGCTGATGGAGCGCTTCGACCTGCTCGAGGACGAGGCCCTCCAGAACCCGCTCACCTGGATCGAACGTTGGCCGGAGATCTTCGCCGCCTTCAGCGAGTGGTCCGCGACGCGCACGAAGCAAGAGATCTATTACGCCTGCCAGGAGCTGCGCATCGCCGCATCGCCCGTGAACACCATGGCCGATATCGCAGCCAGCGAGCAGCTCGAGTCGCGCGAATGGTTCGACACACTCGAGGTCGGCGGCCGTCCCTTCCGGGCGCCAGGATTCCCCTATCGCCTCATGGACACGCCCTGCGAGTCGCGGATGCCTGCACCCGCCCGCGGCGAGCACACTGCTAGCGTTTTGGGGAAGAACTTCCAGTGGGCTAATGCGCATCTCACCGCGGAGACGCGGAGACGCGGAGAGGCCAGCGAATCCGATCTCCCCCTCTCCACCGCAGTGGAGAGGGGGCAGGGGGGTGAGGGCCCACTCTCCGGGCTGCGCCTGATCGAGGTCACAGGCAACTGGGCGGGGCCGGTCGGCGGACGCCACCTGGCGGACCTCGGCGCCGACGTGATCAAGGTCGAACTCGCGACGAAGCCTGCGACGCGCGCCCTCATCTACGTGGGCGACGACCTCTGGCCCGAGCACTACCACCGCAGCGCCTACTTCAACAAGATGAACCGCAACAAGCGCGACATCTGCCTCGACCTTGCGACGCCCGCGGGTCGCGAAGTCTTCCTGAAGCTCGTCGCGGGCGCGGACGCCGTGCTCGAAAACAACGCGGCACGCGTCATGACCCAGCTCGGCATCGGCTACGAGGCGTTGCGTGAGGTGAACCATCGGCTCGTGATGTGCTCCATGTCCGGCTTCGGTTCGACGGGCCCGGAGCGCAACTACTCGGCCTACGGAAGCAACATCGAGACACTCAGCGGCCTCGCCAGCCTGCTGGGCTATGGAGACGGCCAGTTCTTCGGCACGGGGAGCTTCTACGCCGACCCCATCACGGGCACGCACGGCGCCGTCGCCATTCTCGCGGCCCTCCACGCCCGCCGCCGCACGGGCCGCGGCCAGTGGATAGACATGGCCCTGCTGGAGGCGGTCGCGCCCTTCTTCGCGCAGCAATTCCTCGAGTACACCGTCACCGGCCAAGTCCCCGGACCGCTCGGCAACGGCTCCGAGCAGCATTCGCCGCATGGCATCTACCGTGCCTTTGGCGCCGACGCCTGGGTTGCGATCGCCGTGCAGGACAACCAGGATTGGTCCGCGCTCTGTGCCGTCATCGGGCGCCAGGAGTGGGCGGCGGAGCCGGAGATGCGTACGCCCGAGGGCCGTCGGGTGCGCCGCGACGAGATCGACGCCGCCATCGGCGAATGGTGCGCGAGCCGCGACCGCGTGACCGCCGCCGAGGCGCTGCAAGCGGCGGGCGTCCCCGCCGCTCCCGTCATGCCGAACTGGGAGATCATCAGCGACAACCACTTGAATGAGCGCGACTTCTTCGTGCGCCAATCGCAGCCGCGCGCGGGTACGTTCATGTTCCCCGGATTCCCCTGGCGCTTCTCGGAAACGCCCCCACGCGTGCGCATGCCCGCGCCGCTCTTCGGCCAGCACAACCGCGAGGTCTTCCGCGAAGTCGCCTGCCTCCCCGATGAAGAGATCGAAGCGCTCTATGCGGCTGGCGTGACCAGCGACGCCCCCCAGTACGCGCTAGGGCCGGCACTATGAGCGGCGACGTGCTCGTCATCGTCCCGCACGGAGCGCTCCCCGCGGACGGCTCCTTCGCGGCGGCCTTTAACGTCGTCGAGTGGCACGACCCGGAGGACATCGGCAGAGCTCTCGCCGGGCTCGACGCGGAGATTGCCGGCGTCGTGCTGATGAGCGACGGCCTGTCCGAAACGGTCCTGGCGACGGTGATCGCCGCCGTACGAGCGTGCGAAGCGCCGGTGGTGGAGGTGCGCGGCAAACAATGGGACGGGTTCGCGCCCTCTCCTCTGGCCGCGGTCTGCAAGGGGGTGGTCTCCGGCTTCGGCATCGAGGGCGCCTGGGCGGCCGCCGAAGCCTTGCGCTCAAGCTGACGCCCACCCCCATGCCACTCACATTAGTGAGTGGTGGTTCCCGGCCTGAGCAGCCGCCATGGAGCCGTCGGCGTTAGCCGATGGTCGAGCGGCGATCGCAGCCAGTGACTGCTGTCGCCTGTTGCGCCGTCGGCGTAAGCCGACGGTGGTAGAGGCCAAACGCGACGGTGGGTCATGCGGACGCGGCGTGACATGCCATACTGTCCCCAAATCGCAGGAGCCCGCCATGTCCTCACCCGCGCTCACGCCGAAAGTGCTGCTCGACGGCCTCGTCTTTCCCGAAGGGCCACGCTGGCATGACGGCCGCCTCTGGTTCTCCGACATGCATGCGAAACGCGTGGTTGCGGTCGGCGAAGGAGGCACGGCGGAGACGATCGTCGAGGTGCCGACGCTTCCCTCCGGCCTCGGCTGGACCACGGACGGCGAGCTGCTCATCGTTTCGATGGCCGACCGCAAACTCCTCCGCTTTGACGGCTCGACGCTTCACACCGTTGCTGACGTGAGTGCGATCACCGGCGGGAAGACGAACGACATGGTCGTGGACGCGAAGGGGCGCGCGTACGTCGGCAACTTTGGCTTCGACTTCGAAGGCGGCGAATCGCCCCGGCCGACGAAGCTCGTGATCGTCGAACCAGACGGTACGGCCCGTGCCGCCGACGACGACGTGCTCTTTCCCAACGGCGCCGTGATTACGCCCGACGGCCGCTCGCTCATTCTTGGCGAGACCTTCGGCCGCTGTCTCACCGCCTTCGACATCGCCACGGACGGCTCGCTCTCCGGCCGGCGGACGTTCGCCCAGTTCGAGAACGTCTTCCCCGATGGCATCTGCCTCGACGCGGAGGGCGCGGTCTGGGTGGCGTCGCCGCCGAGCCAGGAGTTCGTGCGTGTGCGCGACGGCGGCGAGATCGTGGAGCGCATACCAGTCACCGGCCGTGGCGCCTACGCGTGCATGCTCGGCGGCGCCGACGGCCGAACGCTCTTCCTTTGCACGGCCGTCGGCTCACAGGGAGACCTCGCCCAGGGCAAGACGCGGGGCGCAATCGAAACCGTGCGCGTCGCCGTCCCCCACGCGGGCCTGCCGTAGCACCTCACCCCCAGGCCCTGACCCACGGGGCGTGGAGAGGGCGCACATGGCACAGGAGTCGCGGCCGTACTGGCCGCTGGGCGCCCCACTACTCCGGTCGGCGGCACGACCGTTGCGATCAGGGAACGACGGCGCACGCGCGCAGCCCTCAAAGCGACTTACGGCCAATTGCAAATCGGAAATTGCAAATCGGAAATTTTAGTGCGTGAGCTTGTCTTCGACTTCGCGCAGCCGGCGGCTGAGGACGGCGAGGATCTCGACGGCCATATCCGGGTTGGCCCGCACTTCCGCGAGGAAGTCGGAGCGCATAACGGCGAGTGTCTTGGTGGCCGAGACGGCCGTCACCGTGGCGCTGCGGCGGTAGTTGTCGAGCAACGCCTGCTCGCCGAACCACTGGCCCGCCCCGAGGGTGGCCAGCTCCGTGCCATCCCGCGTTACCTTCACACTCCCGTCCGTGATCATGAAGAAGCCGACGCCCTCGTCGCCCTGGGTAACGATCGTCTCGCCCTCCTTGAAGGTGCGGTCACGGACGACCTTCTCGAGGCGCGCAAGCACCTTCTTGTTGAGATCCTTGAACAGCGGGACATCGCCGAGTTGATGAGATGCAGCCATTGGGGAACACTCCGGGGCTTGGTGGGCGGATTCTAGTCGCCGCGCACCGCCGGGGACAAGCGAACCGCTCCACATAGCAGTGGTAACCCCTCGATTTACACCGTGGCTTTGCCGGATTTCGGCTTCTCTCCCGTCCGGGAACGGCCATTGCCGGAGGTCTGGCCGCCATTCTTGGATGCCGCCGGTTGCGGTATGGCCGGTGGAATCTCGGGCGATACCGAGGTAAAGCCAGGCCATGGAAACACCTGGTCACCGCTCGACCCGGGCGACGGCACCTCCAGCCCGTGTTTTCGTGCGGCGCGGGTCCAAGCTCGCACTGCGTCCGTAACCATAGGGACGATCTCATCCGGCGACTCAGCAACGGTCATGCAGCCCGGGAGATCAGGCACCTGGATGAAGTAGACGCCGTCATCCAGCATCGCTCGAAACGGATACCCCAGTGCGGCTTCCGGTTGCTTCTTCTTCGACACTTTACTCATTTTGCCCCCAAACCCAGTCGCTTGACCACCAACTGGACGTACGTCCGCGACACTCGCCCTTTATGGACGGGAATGGTGATGATGTCCGGCTCGCCCTCCCGAGCGAATGTCTGATGACT
>JBKKBS010000038.1:0-4276 GCA_046713815.1 Tepidiformaceae bacterium | reverse complement strand
GCGCGGGCACGCCAAGGCGGGCCAGGATCGTGGGGGCAAAGTCGCGGTTGTCGACCCGCTCACGGAGCAGCTGCGCGGCGCCGCCCGTGCGGTAGAAGCAGAAGCCCTCACCCGTGTGGACGCCGTTACGGGCCTCCGGCTGGCGGTTGCGCAGGATCGGGCCATCCGGGACGCGGACCTCGTTCGCCGTGAAGACGGCCGGGTTCGCTGGAAGGAGGGCGTCCGGGAGACGGTGCGAGCGCGGGCCGGGATAGAGGTCGGCGAGACGGACGAGCGGCCCGAACGCTGGCCGGCCGTCCGCTGTGACGAGGCTGCGAGCCACTTCGTCCGCGCGGGCCAGGAGCGCATCCGCCTCGCCGGGCGAGACCGCGCCATGACGCTCGCGGCCCGCGAGGTTGAGGCGAAGGGCCACCGCGCCGTCGTGGGCAACGTGGAACAGCCGCTCGCTGCCGGTGAGTCCTTGCGCGACGGTCTGGGTGTAACGGCGCTGGCGGACGCCCGGAGGGAGGAGGTACCAGGCGGCCTGCTGGAGTTTCGGCGGCATCAGATCGCGCAGACGCCTCGGGAGATCAGGGGCCGGCGCCGCCGTTTCCACGTCCCGGCCATCGGCGAGAGCGGCAATCTGCGCGGCTACGCGGGAATACTCCACCTGTGGATCCATGCCATGGAGCGCAAAGATGGCCACGTCAGTCTCCGGCCCAGCCGCCTGCAGGATCCCTGGCAGAGCTGCGTCGAAGGGCTCGATTACAGACAGCAGCGCGTCGTCGTTCGTGATGTCTTCGGCCAGTCGTTCGTCCGCGGCGAGATAGTGGCCGGCTTTGTGGAACTCGGAGAAGGTGATGCCGAACAGATCCCAGTCCGAACGCGCGGCGAAATCGCGCACGAGCTCCGCACGCATGGCCACGCCCTTCGCCATCTGGGCCGCCATCTTGCGCTTCGCGCCCGCATTCATGGAATGCATGGTGTCCATGCGCAGAGGGTGGTCGCCGTAGCGCTTGCGGATGGCGGGCAGGAACCGCGCCGGATGGGAGGCGGGAGCAACTTCGTCGTGGAGCCCCCAGCCGAGCGCCGTCCAGGTGTGGCCGTCCTGCACGGGCGGGACGTATGGAACGTCGACAACCACCGTGCGCCTGCCCGCAAGGGCCGCGGCGCGCCAGAACGGGTCGTAATGCAGGGCGGGATGGGAGTTGCGTTCGTAGCGCGCCTCCTCCGCGATCCATTGCGTCCACCAGTAGAGCCCATGGTGGCCGGGACCTGTGCCGGACGCGAATGTCGGCCAGACCGAGCCGTGAAGGAGGTCGCCATCCGAGTCGACGCGGAACGACTCAGCATCGGCGGCGAATCGCGCAAGGTTGGGCAAGCGGCCGGCGTCGGTCCACGCGCGCAGGCGTCGGTGGTCTAATGCGTCGAGGCCGATGAGGAGCACGCGGCGGGGCAGTTCCAAGCAGCACTCCACCTGCGGCGCCCGCGGCGAACCGCGCATTGGCCCGATGCTAAGCGAGGGGCGGGTAAGCAGCGACCTGAATCGACAATCTGAAACCGGCAATCGACAATCGACCTGATGAAGCCGTTCAGGGTCGCGCTCTGCCAGGTCCGCGCGTATGACATCGAGGACGCGGAGACGAACCTCCAGGGCCTGCTGACGGCGCTGGACGAAGCGGGGCGGCAGGGCGCGCTGCTCGTGGGGCTGCCGGAGTGCTCGTACCCGGCGTACTACCTGAAGGATGCAGACCCGTATGCGCGGCCGGGCGTGTGGCCGTTCGACGAGGTCTGCGCACTGTTCGCGGCGAAGGCCAGGCAGTATGGCTACTGGCTGGCGGCGGGCATGGCGATGCCGCACGGGGCAGGACGAGTGACGAACAGCGCGATCGTCTTCGGCCCTGATGGCGAGCGGCGGGGACGCTACGACAAGTCGTTCCTCTGGCATTTCGACACCTACTGGTTCGAGCGCGGGCGCGAGTTCCCGGTCTGGGACACGGGCTTCTGCAAATTCGGCGTGCTGATCTGCGCGGACGGGCGTCAGCCGGAAGTGGCGCGTTCGCTGGCAGTGAACGGCGCGGAAGTGATCCTGGACCTTACGGCGTGGGTGTCGTGGGCGCGCACGATGGGCGTGTTGAACACGACTCAATGTGAGTACCTGATGCCTGCCCGGGCCTACGAGAACGGCGTCTGGATCGCGGCGGCGGACAAGTGGGGGCCCGAGGACGGTAGCATCGTCTACGCGGGCCGCTCGACGGTCATCGGACCGGACGGCGTGACGCGAGTATGTGCGCCGAGCGACGAGGAGACGGTCGTCGTCTTTGACATCGCACCAGAGGCGGCGGAAATCGTGCCACGACGTCCGGCGCTCTACGGGCGACTGGTTGAGTCGACCGAGTCGTTGCCGGTGATGAGCCTTCTTCAAGAGTTACTCGTGCCGGACGGGGAGAACCGGCGTGTGGCAGTGGTGCCTGGCAACGGCGGGTTCGACGCAGCCGCAATGGTGGCGCGCTACGAAGGGCTGCGGCGTCAGGAGTGCGACTTCGTCGTTTTCGCGGGGGAACACGGGCCGGAGGGATGGCAGGTGGATCTGCCCCGGATCGAAGCGGCAGTGCGGGCGGCGGGCGGGGCGCTCGCGTTCGCGGTCTGCACAAATGGGTGCGCGCAGGGACAGTCCGCCGTGCTCGTGACCGCCGAGGGTACCTACGAACACCAGGCGACGCACGGCCGGGGCATCCTCACGGGCGAGACGCCCGCGAGGGTCGTCGGAACTGCCGCGGGGAACGTTGGGTTGCTCTGCGGCGACGAGGGGTTCGTGCCGGAAGTGGCGCGCTGCCTGGCGCTTGAGGGTGCTGAGATCCTCGCCTGGCCGTTGTTCGAGGAGCATCCAATGGCGGAACGCGTGGCCCGCACCCGCAGCGACGAGAACCGTGTCTACACCGCGGCCGCATGGCCCGGCGGCGGCATGGTGGTGGCGCCCACCGGTGCGCCCCTGACCGCCGTCCCCGCCGGCAGTGGGCTGGCGATGGCGGCGCAGGTGAACCGCGCGATGGCGCGGTGGAAGGACATGGCGCCGAGCACGCACGTCATCCGCGACCGTGTGCCCGAGGCCTACGGCCCGCTCGTTCGCTAAGAAGCTTCGATCGTTCGGGTTGCGACGCATCCGGTCGAGTAGTCCTGGGCCGAGCTCCGCTCGCTGTCCTCCGGTAACTCTCCACCCACTCCTCGAACGATAGTTCCCTCGCCCGGCTGCCCTGTGGCCCTCCGAAGGATCGGCGGACCATCGCCTCGAATCGGCGAGCGTCCTCACGCGCGAAAACTGGTCTGTCGCGCCGTCTTATTTGGAGCAGAACGCTGTCGACAGACGGTCGTGGCACAAAGTCAGTGCGTTGCATCGCCAACACCACGGCCACCTCGAATTTGACTTTCAGGAGGATCGACACAACCGTCTCGTGTCCAAGACCGGCCCATCTGCGTGCTGCCTCTTCCTGGAGCACGAGCCAGGCCGACACGGGTGGGTTCGACAGCTCCTGAAGGCGCCGCATAAGCCGGGCGGTCAGAGCGAATGGCACATTCGAAACCACGAAGTAACGGGCTTTCGTGGGGAGCTCGATCTGTAAGAGGTCACCCAACACCGGCTGCACTTGAGGGGAATCCCGGAACCGGTGTTTCAACCTCAACCACATCGCCCGCTCGATATCCACGGCAACGACCCGGCAAGATCGAGCCGCGACGGCTGCGGCGAGTGCTCCGTCGCCAGCGCCAAGGTCGAACACCAGCGCGGGAGGCGCGAGCCCGGTAGAGGCGATGATTCGCTGCGCAACGGACTGATCCCGGAGGAGGTGCTGAGAAAGGGCGGAACCCGACGCGGGACGGCGAAGTTGACCGGACATGCTGATTCCTCGCGCATGCCGCCAGAACGAACCGAAGGTCGTGGGAAAGCCGAACGGCGCTGGCGGCGAATGGCTCCGCGTTTGCGGAGCGGCGTGGCCTACGCTGGCGCCCGGGGAAAATGGTCCGGACGCCCGATCTAACGCAGGCGAACCACTCGGACCAGCACTCGTGTACTCATAGCCGCCAGTGTCACTGGCTGCAGCCAAGAGATCAACTCCGCGCGCATCCTCGCTTTAGGTTCCGGGCACTGCCGGGAGTGCAGGCGGGCGATGCACGAAGGTGACCCGCGCCTCCGCGCAGAGGCGATCGCCGTGGTAGGCGGTGGCCACCACTTCGCGCCGGCTGCGCTCGCTCCCAGCCTCGCGCGCCTCGAAGACGATCGTCTCGCCGATCGGGATAGGTG
>JBKKBS010000037.1:0-7222 GCA_046713815.1 Tepidiformaceae bacterium | reverse complement strand
CCGGGGGTTGGGTGGCGCCGCCAGCGGGCGACGGCACGGCAGCCGTTGTTGCCGCCGACGTGGGGGCGGTCGTTTTGTCGTCATCGTCGTCGCCACACGCGACGGCCATGGCCGCCATTGCGACGATTGCTCCCAGGGCAATCAAGCGGAAGTGGGTCCATTTCAAAGGGATTCGCGTCATTTGCTCCTCTTGTCTTCTTCGCCCGCTTCGAGGCGGCGCCTTTCGACATTACCAACATTGTGTATTGGGGCCAAAGGCCGGTCGCTTGAAATCAGTACGTTGTCGTCGCGCTGTGTGGATTACTCCACGGAAGCGATGACCGGGTAAAGCGGCTGACCGCCGTAGATGGCCTCGATCTCTACCCCCGGAAACTCCCGGCGCGCGGCAGCCGCCAGCGCCGACAATTCGTCCGGACCGAAGCCACTTCCGCCGTACAGGCTCACGAGCCCGGCCACATCGGCGCCCGCGACTCGCAGGGCGGCGAACGCCGCCGCCACGATGCTGACTTCCGAGCTTACTAACAAATCATCGACGAGCGCGATTGCTTCGCCCTCGCGCGCTTCGACGCCGTCGGCAGAGCGGCTTGCGGCCGCGATTGTCACCTCGACCGTGCGCACCGCTTTCGCGCCGGCGAGCATCGCATCCGCATTTGTAGCCGCGGTTTCGTCGGCGTCGAAGCCAAGCGCGGCGGCGATGCCCTGTGGCAGCGTCGTCGTGGGCACAATGTGGAGGGTTGAGCGCGCCAGTGAGGCTGCCTGTTGGGCGGCGAGGAGGACGTTCTTGTGATTGGGGAGCACAATCACGTCCGCCTTCCGCAGAGCATCCGCGGCCGCTGCGATCTCGCCGGCCGGCGGCTTCAGCACCTCGCCGAGCGGGAACACGCTTGCGCCCAGGCTCGCGAAGATCGCGTCGAAGCCGACCCCGTGGCTGAGCGCGAGCACCGCGATGCCCGCCCCCGCGCCGCTCCCCGTCTCACCGAAGCGGACGTTCTGGGCCGCCATGTCTTCGACCTTCACGCGCGACACGCGCCCCAACCCGCCCGCGTTTGCGACCAGGGCATCGGGGTCGTCGCTGTGGGCATGCACGCGCACCGCATGCTCGTCGCCCACGACGACCACCGAGCGGTTCCCGTTCGCCCCGGCCAGGGCTCGCACTTGTTCGGGATCGAGCGCCGCGGCGAGGGGCTCGAGCACGAACTCCGTGCAGAAGCCAAAGGCGTCGCGCTCGTGGCCGTCCATGGTGGCGATGGCCCGTTCTGGCATGCGCGGTGGCTCGAACGCGCGGCCAGTGATGGCTGCGAGAAGGCCGCGCAGGATGACGCAGACGCCCTCACCGCCGGCGTCGGTCACTCCCGCTTCCGCGAGGGCGGGAAGCAGATCGGGCGTGCGGGATTCCGCGTCCTCGGCTGTGCCGACCGCGACCTCCAGGGTGGCGGCACAGGGTACGCCTCGGCCGCCGTTCGGAAGCACGGAAGCGTAGGCCTGAGCAGCCGCGCCTGCCTCGCGGAGCACGGTCAGCATCGTGCCCTCCACGGGTTTGCTCACCGCGCGATACGCCGCATCAGCGGCCGCCGACAATCCGGCCGCCAGTCCCTCGGCGTCCAGCCGCTCCCGCTCCCCCACGCCTGTCGCGAAGCCGCGCAGCGCCTGCGACAGGATCACACCGGAGTTGCCTCGTGCCCCGTAGAGCGAACCTTTGGCGAGCGCCCCCAACACGCTGGTGACAGACGCCGGCGAAGGTAGCACCGACGCCCCATCGACCGCTTCGCGAAGCGTCCCCGACATGTTCGAGCCGGTGTCCCCATCTGGCACCGGATACACGTTGATCGCGTCCACGGCGCGTGCCGATTCGCGCAGATGCGCACTCGCGGCGGCGAACGCCGCTCGCAGCCGCTCGCCATCGAGTAACTCCGTCATGGCGTCGGGGCGGGTCATGGGACGGACCTGGTTTGGTCGTTAGTGGGGATGCGTGCTACCATCTGGGAACCCGATTCTCTCATGCAAGGAACTTAGAGCGCATGGCCAGTGGCGCGTGTGACGTTTGCGCAAAGACAACCCAATTCGGCCGCCACATCCGGCATAAGCACTCGGGCCGCTGGATGCTCAAGGCGCCGAAGAAGAGCCGCACGTTCAAACCGAACGTCCAGAAGCAGCGCCTGTTTCTGAACGGCGACTGGTACCGCCTCAATATCTGCACGCGCTGCCTGCGGACGCTCGCCAAGAGCGCGTGATCGTGGGTCGGCGTCAATGTTAGCGCCAGCCGGCGGGCTTTCTGTTGCTCCCAGTCCCAGCAGCTCCGGGAAACCGTCCGGGTAGAGCTTCCAGCCGCGAGCCAATACGTCTCGCGGGTTGAGCCACTCCGCTTCGAAGGCTACCTCTCCTTCATGCCCGGGCACAAAGCGTGTCTCGTACGGCCAGGCCTCCGCGAACCTGCCCTCGAAGACGAACACCACTTCGTGTCCCGCCTCGCCTTCGTGCACGAAAATGTTTTCGAGCACGGCGAGCAGTCGGGGTTCAGCGAATGTCAGTCCAAACTCCTCGTGTATCTCACGGCTAACTGCGTCTACCGCTGCCTCGCCGAACTCGATGCCACCGCCCGCCGGCCGCGTGAACTGCTCGCGCTTCACGCTATCGAACGCTTTTTCGAGGAGCAGCTCCTCCCCACGCGAGACGACTGCGACCGCAACGGGTCTGATCTTCGGTGCAGGATTCGGCATCTGTTCACAGCGTACGCGAGCGGCGGCGATGGGGGGGTGGATTTTGTCTGGCCGCTTCAAGAAGACCACCCGTCGGACCGGGGATCAGGTCCGACGGGAAGGGATGAAGTGAACGACCTACAAGGTGCGGCAGGCGCGTCCCCTCACCCCCCCGGCCCCCTCTCCACTCCGGTGGAGAGGGGGAGACGAATCCTCTGTCTGGTTCCATTTCAGGGGTCGAGCGAATTACTCTGATTGGAGAGAGCATGTCGCTCCGGCTCCTGCTCGTAGTGCATACTGAACGGAGTCGGCGTCGCCGGATAATCTCAGCCCGGCTGGCCACGACTCACGAACGAAGATCCTATGAGCACCGTTAAGCGCGTTGCGGAACCCCCTTCGGAGCAAGTGGAAGAGCTGTCTCTTCGGGTGCCGGTGCGTGCCATGCAAGCCATCAGGCAGATGGCCGCCTACCTTGACATGCCTTGCGATGTACTCGTCCGACGGTACATAAGCCGGGGCCTTCGTGTTGACCGGGCGGCGTATTTTGGCGAGCAGGCTTTTCCCCTTGTGGAGGAATCACTTCGCGAAGCATTCGGCGACGACCCTCGCGTGGACATCGCACTCGCTGCGGCGCGCGCCCGTTTGAGCGAGGATGCCGCCCCGCGCACCAGGCCCGTTGCCGACGACCAGCGCGACTAAGCCAACTCGACCAGCACATCTCCCTCGCGCACGACATCGCCCGCCGCCACCGCGACCGCGGCCACCGCGCCCGCGTGGTTGGCCGTGATGCGGTGCTCCATCTTCATCGCCTCCAGCGTGAGGATTAGTTGTCCCACCTCGACCACGTCTCCAACGGCCACGCGTACCGCCGCGATCGTCCCCGCCAACGGCGCCGTGATCGCGGTCGCGCCGTCGGCGGCCGCATGCGCGCGGCGTGGCAGCGGCGGCGGCGGGACGAGGCGGAAGCGGCGCCAAGGATCCCGCTCGGGATCTCCGGAGACAACCTGGCGCGCTTGTAAAGCTCCAGCGGGTACGGCAGCGCCCCATCTCACCGCGTACATTTCCTCGTCGACGGTTAGTTCGCAAAAGTAGCGGCTCATGCGCCTCAGATGGCAGTGGCGAGTACCGACCTGGAGAGTACCGAGCACCGATCTGTCGTCCCGCCGAGCCAACTCGACGCAATGCAGGGCTTCGCCCGTGTCTAACCACACAGCTGAACTGCCTGCAGACTGCACAAGCGGAATGGATCGCCCGCTTTCGGTGGGATGGGCGGCACTAAGGAGAGTCCCGACCGCGGCGGCAACTAGCCAGGATCCGTTCGGAGTCGCTGCGCCCAAGATGTTCGGCACGGCATCCTCGAGCCAGTCAACGGTGACACCGCCGGACCGAAACTCACCAGATTGGGCGATGTGATGTTGTAACACCAGATTCGTCGAAACGCCCTGAACCTCTGCGTACTCCAAGCTTTCTATTGAATGGCTAATTGCCGTCTGTCTCGACTCGCCGTATTCCAGCACTTTGCCAATCAAGGAGTCGTACTGTGGCGGAACCAGATCGCCCTCCTGATAGCCGGAGTCAAATCGTTCCGGGTGGACTCGGTAGCGGCTTATCCGCCCGCTGCTCGGGCGGAAGTCGTTCCAGGGGTCTTCGGCGTTGATGCGGAACTCGATCGCGTGGCCCGTGAAGGTGACCTCGTCCTGCGACAACGGCAGCGGTTCGCCGGCGGCGATGCGGAGCTGCCATTCGACGAGGTCGAGGCCCGTGACCATCTCCGTCACGGGGTGCTCGACCTGGAGGCGGGGGTTGACCTCAAGGAAGAAGAAGGGGCGGGTGGTGGTGACTTCGGGCGTGTCTTCGGGGGGCACGCGCCCGCTCCTTACCAGTCGCGGCTCTGAATCGCTCCCCCTCTCCACCGCAGTGGAGAGGGGGCCGGGGGGTGAGGGTTCGCCGACGAGAAATTCGAACGTCCCCGCGTTCACGTAATTCACGGCCCGCGCGAGTTTCAGCGCCGCGCCGGTGAGTTCGGCTCGGAGCGCGTCGTCGACGATGGGGCTCGGTGACTCTTCGATCAGCTTCTGGCGGCGGCGCTGGACGGAGCAGTCGCGTTCGCCGAGGTGGATGACGTTCCCATGGCCGTCCGCCATGATCTGCACTTCGACGTGGTGCGCGTTCGTCACGAGTTTTTCCAACAGGAGTCCACCGTCGCCGAAGGCAGCCTGCGCTTCGCGCCGCGCGCTCTCAATCGCCTCCGCGAGGTCAGCCGGGTCGTGTACCGGGCGCATGCCCCGTCCGCCGCCGCCGCCGCGGGCCTTGATCATCACGGGGAAGCCGATCCCGGCGGCCTTCGCGATCAGCGTTGCGTCGTCGTCGGCGCCGTCCCCCCCGGGGACCACCGGCACCCCGTTCGCGACGGCGAGCTGCCGCGCGGCCGACTTGTCGCCGATGCCGCGCAACACCGCCGGCGGCGGCCCGATGAAGACGATGCCCTCGGCGGCGCAGCGTTCGGCGAAGTCTGCCCGTTCGCTCAGGAACCCATATCCGGGGTGGATCGCCTCGCAGCCTTTCTCCCTCGCCGCCGCGATCACCGCGTCCACGTCGAGGTACGACTCGGCTGCCGAGTAACCCTCCAAAAGCACCCAGTCGTCCGCCGTCCGCACCGCCAGCGACCGGCGGTCCGGGATCGACGCCACCACGACCGAGTGGATGCCCATCTTCCGCAAGGTCTTGCAGATGCGGACGGCGATCTCGCCACGGTTGGCCACGAGGACCGATGTGAACATCGTCCAAGTCTACGGGCCGGGATCCCTGATTTCACCTCGGAGACACGAAGAACGCGGAGATTGATGAGAGGGAGGAGGTTCTGCGCTGTCCCGAGCACGGGCCGCGGTGATCGTAGGGGTCGGCTGCTGCCGACCCTAAAGGCGCCCTCCGATACAGTTTCACCATGGACCCGACGCATTACCCGCTCGCCGAAATCGCCGCGAAGGTCGGCACGCCGTTCTACTTCTACGACGGCGACATTCTCGCGGGGCTGATGGGCGACCTCGCGCGGCTGACTCGGGGCGAGGGATTGCAGGCGCGCTACGCGATCAAGGCGAACCCCGCGCGCAAGGTGCTCGATGCGGCGCGGGAGGCCGGGATCTGGATCGACGCCGTCAGCGGCAACGAGGTGTTGCGGGCGAAGCGCGCGGGCTTCCCCATGGGCAACGAGCCGCCGGTGGTCATGCTCACGACCGACGTTTTCCGCGACAACGGCCTCGACGTGGTGATGGACGAGGGCGTGCTTCCGAACATCGGTTCGCCGGGGATGATCCGCGAACTGGCCGAGCGCGGCTACCGCGGCCCGATTGCATTGCGCGTTAATCCCGGCTTCGGGCACGGCCACGTCCAGGCCTGCGACACGGGCGGGCCATCTTCAAAGCACGGGCTCTGGTTCGAAGACCTGGAGCCCGTTGTCGCCAGTGCTCGGTCTGCGGGGATGCCCATCGTCGCCCTCCACGCGCACGTCGGCACCGGACCCCAGCCGGGTGAATTCGAGACGAATATGCGCCGCCTCGTCGACGTGTTCGGCGACCTCGTGACCAGCATGGCCGACGTCACTAGCGTGAACCTTGGCGGCGGCATCCCTCACCCCTACCGCCCGGACGCGCCCGCGCTCGACCTCGCGGGCTTCGGCGAAATCCTCGCTGGCGCGCGTCACCACCTGGCTGAACGTGCGGGGAAGCCCATTCGTCTCGAGATCGAGCCGGGGCGTTACGCCGTGGCGGGCATGGCCATCCTCGTCGCGCGCGTGAAGGACGTGAAGTCGACGCGCTCAAACGAGAAGGGGCCGGGGCACGAGTTCATCATGGTTGACGCTGGTTTCAACGACCTCATCCGGCCAGCGATGTACGGCAGCTATCACCGCATCTCCATTATTGGAGAAGGCGCGGCTCGGCCCGAGGAGCCCTTCGTGGTGGCAGGCCCGCTCTGCGAGAGCGGCGACGTCTTCACACGCGACGAGCACGAGCTGCTCCAGCCCCGCGACCTCCCCCGCCCGGAGCCTGGTGACCTCCTGGTGCTGCACGACGCTGGTGCCTACAGCGCGACCATGAGTTCGAACTACGTCTCCATGGGCCGTGTCGCGCAGGTGTTCTGGGAGGACGGCCGCGCCAGGATCATCGCCCGCCGCGAATCCTTCGAGGACCTTATTCGCCAGGAATGCGAAGAACCGATCTAAGATCCCTTCGGAGGAGTCGCGGCCCACCGTGGCCGCTGGGGGCACGCGATGTACGCCCGGTGGGGGGTGTCCGAGCGGTCGGCGAAGCGAGGCTGCGACCAGGCTTACACGATGGTGGTCGAGCCGGATGTCGGCGCAGGTTGGTCGCCTCTCCCGTGATGCCGGTGGTGACACCGCAGCGGCGCCGGGGCTGGCTGCTCCGAGGCCCCACCTTGCGATGGCGCGCAAGCCTCCCGCGGCCACAGGGGGACCCGACTACCGGCCGGGATCGTTAGGTTCGCGGGTGTGCGACGTTGTGGGCGCGGAT
>JBKKBS010000036.1:0-2839 GCA_046713815.1 Tepidiformaceae bacterium | reverse complement strand
CGAGTACCACACACCGAAGCTCGAAAGCGACCCCGATTCGTTCAGCCCCGAGCTGCGTGCCACCCTCCAGAATCCCGCCAGCGGGACCAGCTATGTCGCGGCCCAACGGTTGATGTACGACTACCGTGCGGCCGTGCGCGAGGCGCTCCGCGGCGTAACGGTGCTCGTGTGCCCAACGACGATGATGCCCGCCGCCCTCATCGGCGAGGAGACGGTCGAAGTGGACGGCGTGAGTCTGCCCGTCGCCGTCGCCATGGCCGGCCTCACCGCGCGCTTCAACATCTCTGGCACGCCCGCGATGTCCGTCCCCTGCGGCTTCAGCGCCTCCGGCCTCCCGATTGGCATGCAGATCGTTGGCCGCCCGTTCGACGAATGGGACGTCTTCCGCGTCGGCCACGCCTACGAACAGGCCACCGACTGGCACAACCGGCGCCCGCCACTGGGGTAACCGGAACCCTTGACCCCGGCCGCTACCAAATCCGCTGGCCTCCGGTGGTCGGCGGCCGACCTTGGTCGCCCCGAGCTTGGGACATGCCGCGCGCAACCGAGTTGCGCTCACGGATCCATCAATCGGCAACTGTTGCGCAGCGCCGAAGGGGTTGTAGCGAGGCAGCAAGGTCTCGGGACATCACTCACAGCGAGTCGGTTTCCGTGAGGTTGCCGAGAAGATTGCTAGAACGCGTTGGTGGAAGTGACCTCAGAGCCCAGATAGACCTTTCCCTTGCTCAGTCGGAAGCCGATTCGAAGCTTGTCGAAGACTCCCTCGCGTCCTATCAACTGGTCCGTGGGTTGCTTCGGCATCACAAGCGAAAAGGCCACTTCACACCGAAATCTCGCCTGATGGTCACCAATCGACATGTCGACCTCGTGGACGTACACCGGGGTGGTCTCGTCGGGAACAATTCCGCCTCGCTTCTCCTGTCGTCCCGCCTTGACTTGAAGACCGACTTGCGCCGCGTAGTCCGCGTGGAAGATGCAATCGTCAGCACCCGAGTCGAGGAGCGCGAGAAAAGTCACTGACCCCGAGGGGCCGAACAAAGTGACCGGCACCAGAGGGTACGCGATGTTCGGACCGTACCACCCAATGAAGTCATGTTCTTCGGAAAACTCCAGCCGCTGCATTGGAGGCAGTTAGCCCAGGTGGCCGCTGCCGGCCCTTTTGAGTCGGTCGAATGAAGGTACTTCGAACACGAGCGCCGCCCGAGTTCCATGGGATCTGGCCGCCGGCATGACGGCTGCGAGATCTTCGCCCACGGCGATTACGCCATCCTTGGTGACCGCGACCCATTTGCCGGCAAAGTGGTTTTGTAGCGTATGAGAGTGTTGTTCCAGCCATTGACTCGGGGTGCGAGGGGTCCGCCGGGCCAAGCCGGTGGTGGGAAGCCGCTGGGGCGCGCCCTCAACACTCGTAGCATAGCTCTCAGCAATTGTGTTGCCGCCCCCTGAGATCGGTGCCCACGCGCTGCCGGAGACGCACCCGCGCCTTCCAAGCTCCGTTCCGGACGCCACGCCATCCTGAGGCATCAGACGTCCCCCTCCGGTGGATGATTGATAGCTCCGTGGTCTCGTTCGTAGCGAACGATCAAGTCATCCAGTACGCGAGCCATTGCTCGTGCGTGTTGCGGACTCATCCGGATAACGGCATCAATTCGACCCGGGGCCGCGTCCCACCGAAAGCCATCAGCCGCCTGGGTCAAAGCGATTGGCGGGGGGGGGTTGACCCGATAAGCAACATAAAATCGTACTGTGTATAAAGTATCTGAAGGTAGTTCGAGTAATACTCGGCTACACCTTCGGGCACCTGAAGCACGATCTGTCGCGGGGGCTCGGGTGGCTGTTCAAGCTGACTCACGGAAGCATCATACCACGGTGGGTTCTTGGGCTTTGCCGTCCCGTTAATGACCCAGGCTGGCTTCGAGCCTTCGGAGCGAGTCGCACAGACTCAGTGCCTCTTGCCGACCGAGCGCTAATCCACGCCCCGCCCATTTTCAAATGCTTCGCACATCCGTTCGCATTCGGCTAGAATGGCGCATCCGCCCGGTCCGGGAGCGCTGCGTGTCCACCCCTATCCGCCGCCAGTATCTCGAGCTCAAGCAGCGCTATCCCGACACCATCCTCTTCTTCCGCCTCGGGGACTTCTACGAGACGTTCGACGATGACGCGAAGCTGGTCGCGGGCGAACTCCAGATCACGCTCACTTCGAAGCCGATGGGCAAGGACCTGCGCGTGCCGCTCGCGGGCGTGCCCTACCACAGCATCGACGGGCATGTGGCGAAGCTCGTGGCGCGCGGCTACCGCGTCGCCATCTGCGAGCAGTTGGCCGACCCCGCGGACGTAAAGGGGATTGTCCCGCGCGATGTCGTGCGCGTCGTCACCGCGGGCACCGTCACTTCTCCGGCTTCGCTCAATTCTGACGCGCCGAACTACCTCGCCGCCTTGGTCTTCCGTCGCGACGATGTCGCCCTCGCCCTGGCCGACATCACAACAGGTGAAGTTCGTCTCTCGCGCGGAAACGCCGCCCACCAGGAGCTGGTGCGCGCCAACCCGGCCGAGGTGCTGGTCGAGGACCTCACCGACCTCCCCGACGGTCTCCGCGTCCCGACCGCGCGCCGCCAAGTGCTGAGCGAGATGGCCTGCGCGGCCGAGCTCGCGCGCCAGTTCGGCGAGGGAGCCGCCGAACACCTGCTCGATGGTCCGGCCGAGGCAGCCGCGCTCGCCCACATCCTCGCCTATGTGCGCGAGACCTACCCCGCCGCCCTCGGCGCCATCCAGCGCCTCCGCCACGAAGCCGCCGACGGCGTCCTCGCGATCGACCAGCCCACCCTCCGCAACCTCGACG
>JBKKBS010000035.1:0-3804 GCA_046713815.1 Tepidiformaceae bacterium | reverse complement strand
TCGGGGTCCTTGATCTCGATCCCTCGCTCGCCGAGGAGGGCGGCGGCGCCCTGGAGTTCGCGGTTGAGGGCCTCCGCGCTGTTGCTGACGCCCGGTTCGTCCCAGGGGCTGGCCGTGAGGTTGCCGTCGCCGCTGGCGCCGCGAGATTCGGCGGCGATCGATGCCTGCAGCGCGCGCAGGGCGATGAAGGCGTCGCGCAGCCGGGTGACGATGGGAATGACCTCGGGGAGGGCCTCCCGAGCCTCGGACTGGCTGTAGAGTCGCATTAGACGAACAGGTGGAGGGGCATCTGCGTTGGTTGGACGGTGGAACCGGATTCGAGGTCGGGACGGTCGAGGAGTTCGTCCTGGACCCCCGGGCCGATGACCACGTTGCGGCCCACATGGAATCCCGACGGCACGGTGACACGCTTCCCGACGATCGTGATGCCGGCGTTCACGATATCCGGCCGCTCGAAATTCGCGGTGCTGGAGTCGCCCTCGCCGATGACGGCGCCGCGCCCCACCGTCACCTCCTTGTCGAGGATGGCGCGGTCGATGACGGCCCCCGCGCGGATCACGCAGCGGTGCTGGATGATGGAGTCCCGCACCTCGGCGCCCTCTTCGATGAGCACGCCGGGCGAGATGACTGACCGCGAAACGCTGCCGTCGATCTGGCAACTCGGCGAGATCAGCGACTGGTGGACGTTCGCATGGGGGCCCATGTGTGACGGCGGCATGATGCGGCCCGCCGTCAACAGTCGGAGGTCAGGGTCATCGAGAATGAGTGGCGGCCGCGGTTCCAGCAGGTCCATGTGCGCGGACCAATAGGACTCGACCGTGCCCACGTCCCGCCAGTAGCCCTGGTACTGGTAGCCGAAGACGCGATGGTTTTGGTACATGCGCGGGATGATATCGCGGCCGAAGTCGTGCGAGCTGCCGTCACCCATGTCGGCGTCGGCCTGGAGCTGCTCGACCAGCGCATCCTTGTTAAAGCAGTAGACGCCCATGGACGCCCACGGCGAGCGTGGTTCCGCGGGCTTCTCCTGGAAGTCCACGATGCGGCCATTGCCATCCAGGTCGAGCACACCGTAGCGGCTCGCTTCCTCACGCGGCACCGAGTACACAGCCACCGTCACGTCCGCCGCCTGGCTGCGATGGTAGGCGACCATGTTTCGGTATGACGTGAGGTAGATGTGGTCGCCAGCGAGGATAAGGACTTCGCGCGCACGCGACTCTTCGATCACGTAGAGATTCTGATAGACGGCGTCGGCCGTCCCGGAGTACCAGTCGGCGTCGGCGCGGCCGAGATATGGCTGTAGCACCTGGATCCCGCTGTCGAGCGTGTCGAACCCCCACGGGCGGCCGGATCCGATGTGGTTCGTAAGCGAACGCGGCCGGTACTGCGTTGCGACGGCGACCTTTGAGATCTGGCTATTGGCGCAGTTGCTTAAGGCAAAGTCGATGATCCGGTACTGGCCGCCGAAGACGACAGCCGGCTTCGCGCGCTGCTCCGAGAGGACGGACAGGCGATCGCCCTGGCCCCCGGCGAGGATCATCGCGAGCACGGTGTTCATTTGCCAGGCCCCACTCGCATGGGTGCCAGTCTACGCCAGCGAGCATGGCGACGGTGAGGCGGGAGTGTAGGGCCGTATCGCAACGCGGCCCTACAGGGGCAGATTGGGATCAACCTGCGCACGACACCGCGACTCGGAACTCGGAACTCGGAACTCGGAACTATACTGATCCCATGCGCTACTGCCGGGTCGGGCTGGCACAGATAAACACGACCGTCGGGGACCTCGACGGCAACGTCGCGAAGATCAAGTCGCGCATCGCGGAGGCGCGCGATGCGGGCTGCGCGATCGTCGCGTTCCCGGAGCTCGCCGTCACGGGCTACCCCCCCGAGGACCTGCTCCTGCGGCGCGCGTTCTGTGAGGCGTCCGCGGCGGCGTTGCGGGAAATCGTGCCGGAGACGCGCGGCATTATCGCCATCGTCGGGTACGTCGGCTGGGACGGCGACGCCACGGATGCGGCGGCCGTGCTGGTCGACGGCGAGTGGGTCGACAGCTACGCCAAGCGCCGCCTCTGGAACTACGGCGTCTCGGACGAGGAACGCTACTTCGCCCAGGGCACGCGCATACCTATATATAGAGCGCCCGGCCTCACCTTCGCCGTCAGCGTCTGCGAGGACATCTGGTACCCGGGCCTGCCACTCGACGCGATGGCGCTCGCCGGGGCCGAACTCTGCATCAACATCAACGCCTCGCCCTATTCCCGCGGCAAGATCCACGGCCGCCAACGCATGCTCGCCACGCGCGCCGCGGACAACGTCATCGCCCTCGCCTACGTCAACGCCGTCGGCGGCCAGGACGAGCTCGTGTTCGACGGCGCATCGCTCGTGTTCGACGCCGAAGGGCGCATCCTCGCCCGCGCCCGGCAGTTCGAGGAGGAGCTGCTGATCGCCGACATCGACCTCGACGCCGTCACCCAGCGCCGCCTGCACGACATCCGCCTGCGCGTCGAACGCGAAGAGCGCCGAGACGTCGTGGAGATCGTGCGCGTGGAGTCGCCCTCCCGCCCTCCCGCCCTCTCGCCCATTCGGAAATCTTCGATCGCGCCGCTCATGGGGGACGAGCAAGAGCTCTGGTCCGCGCTCGTGTTGGGGACGCGCGACTACATGGCCAAGACGGGCTTCACGCAGGCGATCATCGCACTCTCTGGCGGCATCGACTCGAGCGTGGTAGCCGTGATCGCCGTCGACGCGCTGGGCGCCGGGAACGTCATCGGCGTCTCCATGCCGAGCCGCTATTCGAGCGAGCACAGTAAGGACGACGCGCGCGACATGGCCGAGCGCCTCGGCATTCGCTACCTCACGATCCCCATCGAGCCCGCGCACCGGGCGATGCTGGAGATGCTCGCGGACGCCTTCGAGGGCACCGACGAGGGGACGGCGGAGGAGAACCTCCAGTCGCGCCAGCGGGGTAACGTGCTCATGACCCTCTCCAACAAGTTCCCGAGCACCATCGCCCTCACTACCGGCAACAAGAGCGAGATGGCCACGGGCTACGCGACCCTCTACGGCGACATGGCGGGCGGCTACGCGGTGGTCAAGGACGTGCCCAAGACGCTGCTCTACCGGCTTGCGGCGTGGCGTAACGCCCAGGGTGATCGCCCCGTCATCCCCGAGAACGTGCTCACCAAGCCCCCGAGCGCGGAGCTGAAGCCCGGCCAGGTCGACCAGGACAGCCTGCCCCCGTATGAGGTCCTCGACCCCATCCTCGAGGCCTACGTCGAGGATGACCGCACGGTCGAGGAGATCGCCGCGATGGGCTACGACGAGGCCACTGTCCGCCGCGTCGTGGCGATGGTCGACCGCAGCGAATACAAGCGCCGACAGGCGCCCCCGGGCGTCAAGATCACCGCCCGCGCCTTCGGGAGGGATCGGCGATTCCCCCTCGCGAGCCGCTGGCGGGGCTAGGCGGTTGGCGGTTGTCCGGAGGGGTGAAAGGCGAAAGGGCGATCGGACAAACGTCAAGCATCAACCATCAAGCCGTTCAAGCTCCAACCTCCTCCCGGTGGACGCCCGGTGTATGAGAGGAAGCCCGTTCGGGTCGATTTGGTGACGAAGGCGTAACGCCACGGTGTACGCCCGCGTCGATGGATCGGGACCCTGCGCGCCCATGCGGTGGCGGCTTCCCGAGTCCCTAGGCGTGGGAAACGGCCTGTAGTCATAACAAGTCTGTTAGAACGTCGTAGGGAACGGGTGGATGGGCCGTAACGAAACGGTGGCGCGAGGGTATTCCCTATTAGGAAACCTGCATCC
>JBKKBS010000034.1:0-6089 GCA_046713815.1 Tepidiformaceae bacterium | reverse complement strand
GCCCGGCATGATCGCGCCGCTCACGCCCAGCACGATGTACTGCCGGCCGTTCAGCATGTAGGTCATCGGCGACCCGGTTTGCGCGCCCGGCATGTAGACGGCGCCGAGCGACGACCTGGCCTGGCCTGAAACCACCAGCCTGACTTTCCCGGGGAACGCCTCATCGCGTGCCGCAATCCGCAGGTCGCCGCCGCCGAGCGCTGGCGCAAACGGGACGCGATACCCGCCCCGCCGCGCGTCCTCTTGTGCGACAAGTGCTATGGCCAGTCCTGCGGGGGTGTGCAGAAACTGGCCGGTTGCGGACCTGATCTGCTGAAAACCCTCCGCTTTCTGCGTCGCCTCGCGTGGCACGCCCTCTCCGCGCGACACGGAGTGGCTTCGCCGCCGGCGGCGTATCAGCCGCGCAGTCCTGCCCAGGGCGTGCTCTATCAGGTCGTCCGCGATCACCTCGAGACATGGTCCCAGCCGGCGCGCTGTGCGCCAACCTTCGCGCTTACACTAGGCTAGAACTCGATCTGCCCGCCGATCTTGAACAGCCGGCCCTGCAACACGCCGGTCGGTCGCAAGAACGCATTGCCGGCGGTAGTCGAGAACGTCGTGTTGACCGAGCTGACAAAATCGCTGTTGAACACGTTATATAGATTGGCGTCTCCACGAACGCGGAACCGGCCGACCGTGAACCGCTTCGACAATCGCAGGTCGAGCTGGCTCAGGTACCCACTGTAGAGCGTCTCCGGCTCAATCAGTTGGATGATCTTGGTGGCCGTGGCGCCCGCGGCCAGATTGCGGCCGAGCGCCGGCGCGATGACCGCGTTCGGGGCAGCCCATGCCGCGGTGATCGTTGGCCCTGGGCTGAATTGATATGAACCACTGGTCACCACATCCCACGGCCACGTGTGCGAGGCGGAGAGTTTGAAGTCGGGGCGGTAAGGCGTCGCTGTACGACAGAACCGGACCTCAGGACTGTCAATCCCTGTGGTATTGCAAGTGTCGTTTACGCGCCGCTGCATGTTGATACCGCCGTTGACGAACGACCCGGCGCGGAGGCGAGCATTCGCACCGATGTCGAAGCCCTCGTAGTGATCGGTGACGCCCCCGAAGTTCCTGGCGAACGTCGTGTCGTTCTGCACCAATGGGCGCGCCGCTGACGTGATGTCGTAGAGCCCGCAGACCGGATAGCCGCCCCCGCCCGGCAGATCCTGATGGGACGGGGCGGTGATGCAGAACGGACCGGTGAAATCGGCCCCCGTGATCAGGGTGTTATCGACGGCGAGCTGGTTGCCGAGGTATCGGAAATAGTACCCGCCGTTCAGCCCGACGCGCGGCGTGAGTTGGTGCTGCACGACCGCCTGCCACTCCACGGTGGAGCCGCGGGCGTTCCAGCCGCGGAGCGTCGTGGGGTCTCTGGTGGCAGTGGTCGGGATGACCTTGCCGAAGTTCACGCTGCTGGTCGGCCCCAGCTCGTTGAACTGCACCGATCCATCGGGATTGTAGATCGTGTAGTCGCCGTTGAGATCCCGCCACGTGCGCGTGTCGGTCCGACCGATCGTGAGCTGGGGGTTGTTGGCCTGTGCCGTGCCGTTGCTCTCTGGCGCCACATAACGGGCGACGCTGGCCTTGAGCGCCGTCTTACCGTTGCCGAACAGGTCGTAGGCAACGCCCACCCGCGGGGAAAGGTCTCGCCAGTGCTCCACCTCGAACCCCGGGAAGAACTGAGCCGGGTTCCATCGACTGGGCGGCAGGGTGGAGTCGTTCACGTAGCCGACGACATAATCGAAGCGCACGCCACCGGTAAGGGTCGCTCGCTTGACGGTCCATCGGTCCTGGACGAAAAGCTGCAGATCGGCGTAGCCATCCTGCGTATCCCGCGGGATGATCAGCGTGACCGATTGCGGAACGCCATTGTTGAAGGTCATCGTCAGATCGCCCGTATACCAGCTTCGGGCCCCGTTCGGGCCCTCGCCCTTACTGGCTTCGACGCCGGCCTTGAACGCGTGCGATCCGGTGACGTACGTGGTCGCGAAGCGACCGACATACATATCGCCGCCGAACGCCTGATAACCGGCAATGGACGCACCAAAGCTCTTGCCATTCGCCTGATCGGTGATCGCATAGATTGGGGTTGCCTGGATCACCGCCCTGTCGAAAGAAGGCGTCACTTCCTCCCGATAGCCATTGTCGAAAAAGGTGCGCCCCTCCGCAACGCCCGTCTCGAACAGCAGTTTGCCGGTCTGCGGCCGCGTCCATTTCAGCGTGATGGGCTGGGCGTACCGGGTCACCTGGCGCCCCGCTCCTTCTGGGGTGACGTTGGAACTGATTCCATAGTGATGGCGGGCCTTGTTCTGATTGGTGAACCAAAACTGCACTTTGTCTTTCTGAGTGGCCTGCCACGTCAGGCGAACGGACTCGTTAGGGATTTTTCCGTCGTCGTGGGCAGGCCGACCCAGGTCTGGCTCATAGATGTACGGTGCGGGGTTCTTGTCGTAGTAGTTGTTCACCACGCTGACGTCGAGGGCCTCGTACCTATACGCAGCGTAAAACCACAGCCTATCCTTGCGGATCGGGCCGCCAAAGCCTGGGTTGAAGTCCGAGATGTGGAAGACCTTTGTGACGCCCGTGGTACCGCGCGCCAGCAGGTTGGAGGTGAGGTTGTTCGCCGACCAGGGCCCGTACGTGAAGTCGCCGAACACGATACCACTGAACCGGTTGCCGCCGTCCTTCGGGATCATGTCGATGTACAGGCCAGGGTGCCCCATCTCCGCCGATTCGGCTCCGGACGAATAGACCAATTCCTGGGCGCCCGAATCGTTCACGTAGAAGCTGGTACCGCCCCCCGTGTTCGCCCCCGCCAGGTTGCCCAGGTGGAAGCCGTCCCACCGCTGGATGTTACCGCCCGTGCCGCGGAAGACGGTCCCCGGCTGCTGCAGCCTGGTCGTGCCTCCGACATCGCGCGCGGCGCCCGCGGTCGTCACACCGGGAATCAGGACGGCCGCTGCCTGGATACTGCGCGCGGCCGGCAGCGCGTCGAGCATCTCGCGCGTGAACACCGTCTGTTTCGTCACGCTCTGCACATCGACCATCGGTGACGCGCCGGAGACGATGATCGTTTCTTCCAGTGACCCGACCTTCAAGTCGGCGTTCACCGTGGCGGTGAAGTTGCCGGTCAGTTCGATGCCTGCCCGCTTCACCGTGTTGAAACCGGTCAGGGTGAAGGTCACGGTGTAGACCCCAGCGCTAAGGCTGACGATCCGGTATTGGCCCGTGCCATCAGTCGCCGCCGATCGAGCCTTTTCGATCAGGGCGGGACTGCTCACTTCCACGGTCACACCCGGCAAGACGGCGCCGCTGTCGTCCCGGACGGTCCCCGCGATGGTTTGCGCCTGTCCTGCGGTCGCGGTCACAAGCACGGCTCCGGCTGCGACGAGGATGAGCCGAGTGAAACTCTTCATCATCTGAGCTCCTCTCACGGTCGCCGACGCTAACGGTACAGGATTACTAGTTCACCAGGATGCTCGTGGGCTTCAACCGTTTTCTTATTGTGGGCGGTCCATGGCTCGGCGTGGTGGTCCGCAACGCGGCTCTTCGTGGCGGACGCGGCCAGTTTCCGATCTAGCTGCCGGACCGAGCGAGAGCCACCGGCATGACAACGAAAAGGCTTCACGGGGTCTGCCGTAGAATCAGCACTTCCTGGTCTTTGAATTCTCGCGGGCCTCCTGCGGCGGAACCCACGACGACGAAGACGAGCGAATCGGCCACGGCCACATCGCGCGCCGGGCTTGCCGTCTTGAACGTGCCGACGATGCTCGGCTTCGTGGGAGTTGAGAGATCCACGACCTGGAGACCCTCGCCGCCGTCAGCAACGTAGGCCAGCCCACCGTTCAACGACACGCGGAGGGGCCGGCCACTCGGCGTGCGATACGTGGCCGCTCTGACCGGCTCCGCAGGATTGGACAGGTCGTACACTTGAAGAGACCCGCCGCCCACCAAGATCGCGACCTTCGGACCCTGGCCCGTGGCCTCCGAGACGACGATGCTCCCAGGAGCAGCGGCCGACTGTTGCGTGCTCACAGCGTCGAACGGCCCCGACTTCGACAGATCGAAAACATAGAGTCCCGTGGGCGCGTCCACGGCGTAAGCCAGCGAGCCAGACGCGGCGATGTCGCGGGCGTAGCCGTCCAAGTAGAACGACCCCAGCGAAACCGGCTTGGCCAGATTCGACACGTCGATAAAGTCGACGCCCGACATATGATCGGCGACCGCAGCCTTCGTGCCGAAGACGGCCACGCTCTTGGCCTGCCCGGGAGTCTTAATTGAACCCCGCAGCGTCGGCGCGGCGAGGTTGGAGACGTCGAGGATCCCCAGCCCGAAGAAGTCCGCCGCGACATAGACCAAGGAGCCGACCACCCGGAAGCCCCAGATTTTCTCTGGGAACGTGTAGGCGCCGACGCGCTTTGGTGCCACGGGATTCGAAATGTCGACGAGCGTGAGCGTCTTGCCAGCGGCGATGTACGCGTATCCGCCATACACCTCGACCAGGTCCGCGGGCCCCGTAATCGAGCCGACGGGGGCGAAATTCACGGTCTGCGCGGAGACATCGACCGCCGCACACGCCGTAATCACTCCCCAACACAACAGAATGGTGACGCTGGACGACAGTTTTGCTCGAGTCACTGCTGCACCTTCTTCGCGATCCGGTAAAGCGTCGACTGCGTGCGAATAAGCAGGCTGCCCCTCAGCACCGCGGGCGTGGCCAACGGCATCTCATCGAGCGAGTTCTTGCCCAGCAGCTTGAACTCAGGACCCGCTTGGATCACGAACGTGTCGCCGTCCTCGCTCAGCACGAAAATCTTTCCGTTGTACGCCCACGGGGACGTCGTGAAGCCGCTGGATTCGGCCGAAATGCGTTGGCGGCCGTAGATCTGCTTGCCCGTCCGCGCGTCGTGACACAGCAAAAAACCGCGGTCGAGCAGCGTGTAGTAGTAGTCGCCGTAGACCAGCGCGGACGTATTGTAGGTCCCGAGCAGCGGCTGGTGCCAGACGACAAACTGGTTGCTCGTTTGGTCAGGCTTGAGGGAGATGTCGCCCGATGCGCCCGGGCGAATGGCGTATACAGGACGTAGGGCGCCACCGGGATAGCCCGAACTGAGGTAGACCAGCCCGTGCTTCACGAACGGCGACGGAATGGTGAGCGACGACATCCCCGCGAGGTCCCATAGCAGCTTGCCGTCGAGGTCGTACGAGCGGTTCTTGACCGTCCCCGTGGTCACGATCTCGGTGCGCAGTTCGTTCTCCCACACCACCGGTGTGGACCAGTTCCCACGCTCCTCGCGATTGACCTTCCAGATTTCCTTGCCGGTCCTCTTGTCGAGCGCCATGAGGAACGACTGGGTGGTGTTATCGTTGACGATATAAAGACGATCCTTATAGAGGACCGGCGAGGCGCCCGTGCCCAACTCCACTTGGGTATTGAACGGGAGAATCTCCTTGGTCCAGACGGTCTTGCCCTGCATATCGAGGGCGGCGATCAGGCCGATGCTGCCGAAATACACGTATACCCGTTCGCCGTCGGTGACCGGCGTTTCTGACGCGTAGCTGTTCTTGATGTGCCTCAGCAACGGCGGATGCTCGCTGCGCAACTCGCGTGTCCAGCGAACCTTTCCGGTCTTGAAGTCGACGTCGTACACCATCCAGCGCTGCACCGCCGATGCTTTGATATGATCGTGCTCATCATAGAGGCCCGGTACCGGAGCAGGTTCCTTCCCGGTGCTGATCGCCGACGTGAGGAAGATGTGATCGTCCCACACGACAGGCGAGCTCCAACCCAGGCCGGGTATGCTGGCCTTCCAGACGACGTTGTCGGTCTCGCTCCAGGTATCGGGCAGCGTGGCATCGTCGGGGATGGCGCCTGCATGCGGACCGCGGAACTGCGGCCACTGGTCGGTCGCGGATACACCCGTCAGCGCCAGCAGCGTCAACCCGACGGTGGCAATCACGGAGCGATTCATCGTCTCCTCCTTACTCACAGAACTCACAGGCCAACCGCCGCATCTAGAGGCCTCCCTGGCCACCTTCGGCGCGCCATGCGGGGC
>JBKKBS010000033.1:0-3070 GCA_046713815.1 Tepidiformaceae bacterium | reverse complement strand
CGGCTACGCCGCGCGCATGTTCCGCGCGCTCACCGATGCCGGCATCAACATTAACCTCATCTCGACGAGCGAGATCCGCCTCACCTGCATCATCGATAGCGACCAGGTGCCCGACGCCGTCCGCGCCTTGCACGACGCGTTCGAACTGGAGAGAGCCGAATAGCCGCCGCGCGTAGGATTCTGTACGTGACCGCTGGCAGTGCGCCCAATCTTCGGCTCCACGCCAGGACGTCCCGAGCCGGGCCCCTCACGCGCCGGAAGGGCCGCCCGGCTGGCAGGTGCGGCAGAAGCTGGTGATGCGCTGGTTGGCGGTGATTTCGCTGATGTGCGAGCCGCAGCGGGGGCAGGGCTTCCCGCCCAATCGGTGCACACGCATGAAGTCCCGGCGCTCCTGGTAGTCGAGCGTATCGCCCTTCACCATCGCTTCCTTCACGAGAGGCCCGGCCCACGCCATCACGCGGTGCGCGGCGCGGTAGACCTCCCGCTGCTGGTCGTCGGAGAGCTTCGTCTTCGCTGTGTACGGGTTAATCATCGCCTCCCAGAGGATCTCGTCGCCGTAGGCGTTCCCGATCCCCTGGACGAACTCGGCGTTGGTGATGACGCCCTTGATCTGCCCCCGGTACTTCTTGATCGCCTCCACCCAGCGATCCTCGGTGAACTTCGGGTCGAGCAGGTCGGGGCCGTTCGTTTCCCAGTTGGGAATCATTCCGAGGCGGTCGGCGGGCACGAGGTAGACCTTCCCCATGAGGCGGTCATCGGCGTAACGCAGCGATCGGCCGTCCTCGATGCCCAGCACCAGGCACGTTTTCGCCGCCGGCTTACGCGAGGGATCCACATACTGGAAGCGGCCCGTGAGCATGGGGTTGATGGCGAGTACGCGCGCGCTGGCGAGGGGGAAGAGGAGGAACTTGCCGTGGCGCAGGGTCTCGCCGAAGGTGTCGCCCGGGAGGGTCTCGCGAAGCTCGCGGGCGGGTGTGCGGAAGACGGGCGGGATGCGCGTTTCCGCCGTGGCAATGCGCTTCCCGGCGATATGCTCGTTGAAGAAGGCGCGGAGCGCTTCGAGTTCAGGGATCTCCGGCATCGCCACAAGCGTACAGCGCGGGCGGGCGCGACTGTGATCTTCATCACGGGCGAGCGATCCCGGCCGGGGTCATCCCTTTACCCGCGCAGATATCTGCGCGTAGAGTGAGCGCCGGACTACAACCCGAGGAGAAATGATGCCCAGGTCAACCCTTATCCGACTCGCGCTGCCCGCTCTGCTGGCCGCCGGACTGATCGCCGGCGCCGTCAGCGTCATGGCCGAAGACACGCACAACGGCCCCGCCTACAGCGGCGCCGCTGTCAAGACGCTCACGGCCACGCTTACCGGCTCCGATGGGGCGGCGATCGGCGCCGTGCAGCTTTCGCAAAATGCCGCCGGCGTCGTCCAGCTCACGGTCAGCGGCAGCGGCCTCCCCGCAGGCGACCACGGAATCCACGTTCACGCCACAGGCAAATGCGAAGGCCCGGCCTTCACGAGCGCCGGAGGTCACTTCAACCCGGCAGCCAAGAAACACGGTTTCGATAGCGCTGATGGCCCGCACGCCGGCGACATGCCAAACCTGACCGTCGCCGCCAACGGCACCTACGCCTATGTGGAGACGAGCGACCGCATATCAGCGCTTACCGGCACCACCAGCATCTTCGACGCCGATGGTTCCGTGCTCGTCATTCACGCCGCCATTGACGACCATGTGACCGACCCGACGGGCAACTCCGGAGCGCGCGTTGCCTGCGCCGTGCTGGCGGCCGCGAACCCGGCGCTGGCGACGGCGACAGCAGCGCCGTCGGTCGCGCCATCGGTCGTGCCTGCGCCTCCGCGCACGGGCGCGGGACTCGGCGCCGATGGTCCCGGGAACGGCTTTGCCGTGATAGCGGGCATAGCCTTCCTCGCGATGGCGGGCGGCGCGTCCGTTGTCGGCCTCCGCCGCCGCGCGTAGCGAGCTGGAAGCGAACGATTATGGGCCGGGAGCGTCAGCGACCGGCTCCTTCGCTTTCCAATATCGAGCGCCAGTCCGAGCGTCGCGGCTTGACGGCAAACTCGTCGATGAGCAGCCGGACGAGATCGGCGAGCGAAAACGATCCCGGTGGGGATGTGCGCGCGTGAGAGTGCACGCATGCCCACCTCGGCCGCGGGCCCGAGGTGCAGGTGTGGATACGGTTTCGCTTCCGGCCCATGTGGGTTGAAGTGGAAGGCGAGGATCTCGCGCTCCTCGTGAGTAAGCACGCGGAACATGTACGCGGTGACCGGCAGCTGAGCTCTGGCCGCCGATTGAGCGGCGTTGTGCTCGAGCATCACTGCAAACCGAAAATCTCCACCGACCGTTACGGACTTCCGTCGGCCGAACGACAGCACGTACTTTGGTAGCGTGGTCTTTGGATCGTCGAGAACGAGGACTTCTTGGGAAATGCAGGATATCACTCGTTGCTGCGCAGTCCGCTCGATCCGAACCGCTGCCAGGGCAGTGCGCGCCATCCGCGTCATTCGCGAAATGCGGTGAAGGGGTAATACATGAACATCATCCGCAGTCCGGACGTCGCTTCGCTGTCCGGAAACTCGCCTGCGTCGTACCGGCGAAGGAACTCCTCGGCGCTCATCCCCACCTCAGCCCTGGCAAGGTCGTCGAAGCATGCGCGCGACTCCGCGCGCGAGAGTACCCATGTTTCATCTTCACGCGGTCCGGAGATCGGATTCTGAGTTGGCCGACGAACTGCCATGGAACAAGCATAGCGCACCGTCAGCGGCGCCCGCACGCGGCACTAACGCACGCTGTCGAACGGGTAGAACATGAATATCATGCGCAGGTCGGGGGCCTCTGAGTTAGTGAACTCGCCAGCGTCGAACCGTCGCAGGAACTCGTCGCGGCCAATTCCGAGGTCAGCACGGCAATGAGCGTCTAAGGCGTCACGCCATTCCTCGGGCGTTGCCTCGCGCGGCTCCGCATCGGGATCGTACGTTGGTTGCCCGGCCGGATTTCGGATAACCATGAATCGATCTGTGAGCGATCTCGACGAGCCGCAGCCACTGGCG
>JBKKBS010000032.1:0-3445 GCA_046713815.1 Tepidiformaceae bacterium | reverse complement strand
ATCAGCGACAGTGAGGCTCTGTCCCTGGTCGGGCCACAGTGCAAGATCAGGGTGCATCTCGTGCTCGGAGGGACGATAAGCGGGTGCCCGACGTACGACGCCAGTTCCGACCAGTTCCAGTTGGACGTGAAGCTCACCAGCGCCACCAAGGGTGCGAACGGCGTCTGGATCACCGTCACGATCGGGACGACGGTCGTCACCACAAGCCCGGTCGAAACGTTCACGGTCAAGTAAGCCAGACCTGGCCCACAATTGCGGAGAGGTCCGGCGCCATCGTGGCGACCGACCTCTCTTCATTCAGGGCGGTGACGCTCAGTCGCTGGAGAAGGGGAGTTCGCCCTCGACGCGGCGGCCCGCCGCGGCGTGGATGCGGGCGATCTTCTCCGGCTCCTGTTCGTGCACGGTCGTGGTCTTGGCGCCGCGCACCATGGCAACGCGGCCCGTGCGCGTAAGTTCGCGGATACCGTACGGCTCCAGCATCTTCACGAGGCCGTCGACCTTGTCCTCGTCGCCCACCACCTGGAGGATGAGCGAATTGCTGGCGATGTCGACCACGTCCGCCCGGAAGACGTTGGCGATATCGAGCAGCTCGTGGCGGTTGACGTTGTTGCAGCGCACTTTGATGAGCGCCAGTTCCCGCGCGAACATGTCCTCGTTCGAGAGGTCGCTCACCTTGACCACGTCGATGAGCTTGTAGAGCTGTTTCTCCACCTGCTCAATGGGCGCGCTGGAGCCGTCGACGACGAGCGTCATCCGGCTGAGGCCGCGCTCCTCGCTGTGACCGACCGTGAGAGACTCGATGTTGAAGCCCCGCCGCCGGAACAGGCTGGCAACGCGCATGAGCACGCCCGGCTTGTCTTCGACGATCGCGACCACGGTGTGCTGGATGGCCTTGGGGACGTGACCGTTGGTGTAGGTGCTCATCGCGCCATCTCCTCGGCCGGAGCCTCGATCGTCTCCGCGAGCGACGCGCCCGCGGGCACCATCGGCCAGACGTTCTCCTCCTGGTCGATCTGGAAGTCGATGAGCACGGGGCCTTTGTGCCGTCGCGCTTCCTCGATCGCGGGAAGGACCTCCGACTTCGTCTCCGCCCGGATTGACTTGATCCCGTACGCGTCCGCGAGCTTGCAGAAGTCGGGCTGGGTCATCGCCACGGATACGAAGTTCTTGTCGTAGAAGAGCTGCTGCCACTGGCGGACCATGCCCAGGTAGCCATTGTTGAAGATGGCGATCTTCACCGGGAGCTGCTCGTCCACGAGGACGGCCATCTCCTGCATTGTCATCTGGAAGCCGCCGTCGCCGCATATGGCCCAGACCTCTTGATCCGGGAGCGCCACTTGGGCGCCGATCGCGCCCGGCAACTCGAAGCCCATCGTCCCGAGCCCTCCGGAGCTGATGAGCTGTCGGGGGCGCTTATAGAAGTAGTGCTGGCCCGCCCACATCTGGTGCTGGCCCACGCCCGTGACGATCGTCGCGTCGCCGTTAGTTTCGTCGTAGAGCGAACGCATGACGTACTGCGGCAGCATGCGCCGCGACTCGCGGATGTGAAGGCTCGGGTGCTCCTCGCGTACGCCGTCGATCCAGCGGATCCAATCGGGGCGCTTCTGCTCCTTCACCTTCTCCGTGAGCTGCGGCAAGACGTTCTTGACGTCGCCCACAATCGGCACCGCCGTCGGGAAGTTCTTGCCGATCTCCGCGGGGTCGATGTCGATGTGGACGATTTTCGCCGTCGGGTTGAAGTCCTTGAAGCGGCCCATCGCACGGTCGTCGAAGCGCATGCCGATGCCGATCACCACATCCGCACCGTCGGCGGCCATGTTGGCATAGAACATGCCGTGCATGCCGAGCCAGCCGTAGCTCAGTTCATGCGACTCCGGGAAGCCGCCGATGCCGAGGAAGGTAGTAATCACCGGGATGCCGGCCTTTTCGGCCAGTTCGACGAGCTCGCGGCTCGCCTCGCTCCAGATGACGCCGTGGCCGGCGATGATGATCGGCTTCTTTGCCTGATCGATGAGTTCGGCGGCGCGGCGGATCATGCCCGGGTGGCCTTCGGTATTAGGCTTGTAGCCGCGAAGGCTGACATGCTCAGGCCACTCGAAGTTCGCTTCCTCCTGGAAGACATCCTTGGGGATGTCGACGAGCACCGGGCCCTTGCGGCCGGTGGTGGCGATGTGCACGGCCTCACGCATGGAGAGCGCGATCTCATCCGCGTTCATGACGAGATAATTGTGCTTGGTGATTGAGTGCGTGATGCCGGTGATGTCCGCTTCCTGGAAGCCATCGCGGCCAAGCAGCGTGCGCGAGACGTTTCCCGTCAGCGCCAGCACGGGCGTCGAGTCCATCCAGGCGGTGCAGATGCCTGTCACGAGGTTCGTGGCGCCGGGACCAGAGGTCCCGAGGCAGACGCCGAGGCGCCCGCTGGCGCGCGCGTAGCCGTCGGCCATGTGCGCCGCCGCCTGTTCGTGGCGGACGAGGATGTGCTTGAGGCCGGGGAACTGGGGGAGCGTGTCGTAGAGGGGCAGCACCACACCTCCGGGATACCCGAAGATCGTGTCGACCCCCTCACGTTGGAGTGACTCCAGCGTGATCTGAGCGCCAGTCATGCGCGGCATACGGGACGGTCCTTCTCTACGGCCGGTGTGTTGGTTCCCGCGATGCCCCCGGTAAGGGGTAGCGGCGCCAGCCACGCCGTGCGGTCGTGGCTGCCTCGGGGCGTCCGTGGGACGCGTCCTCGGCTACTGGCTGGGAGGCGTGGGCCGGTAAGCCCGATTTCCTCCGACGCAAACCGTAGTCATAGGAGAATACGACGCTCAGTCACGTTACGTGAAGAGTCAGCGTCAGAGCATCTTCGAAACATGCGGCACTCCGAGGACCATGATCGTTTCCGGACCGGCCGCGTAAAGAATACGATACTGGCCCTCCACCATCTGTCGAACATGGGCCGGATTGACGCCGGGCGCGAGGCTGCCCGATCTCGGAAAGATGGCCAACTGCTCAAGGCGCGCGATTAGGCCGTCCAGTATCGCCTCGGCCCGCTGAGGATTGTCGGCATACCAGCCCGCGATGCTGTCAATGTCGTCCTGCGCTTCATCGGTCCATTCCACTCTCACCGAGGAAGGGCGAACCGGCGCCTAATCTCGTCCGTGCTTACCGTGCGTCCGGCCTCGGCGTCGGCGAGTCCGCGTTGAATCTTGGCGTGGATGTACATCTGATACACCGCGTCCTCGAAGCTGACGTCATCGGGCAACTCGTCCAGGATATCGCGAATCTTCTCTTTCACGGATGACATCGGCACCTCTCTTCTCACTCTCCATGGGCTGATTCTATCAGATGAGAGAGTCGCAATCTTTGCGGCCCGCAGTGCGAACGCGCGGCACGCTGCGCCGCGTTACGTGAAGAGTCAGCGTTCCATTCGTACGTGAAGCACTGCGGTCAATGTGATGGT
>JBKKBS010000031.1:0-2910 GCA_046713815.1 Tepidiformaceae bacterium | reverse complement strand
AGATCGTGCTCTGCGCTTATTAAAATATAAATCTAAAGCGAGTGATGGAGGCGGTCCCGGAGAGCGTGCGCATGCGCCCGCACTCGCGCCACACGTTGAGCCGGGTGGCGTGGAACACAGTTCCCGAGGGCGAAGTCGCGACGCTCGATCACTTCATGAGCGACTATGTGCTGCATCTCCAGCATCACCTCAGGCAGATCCTTGGTCAGGACGCCGACGATCTGATCGATTTGGCGCGCGCGGAGGTGGCCGCCCCATGAGCGCAGCATTTCGTGCCGAGCCGTGGCTTCGCGGTCCCGTTGAAGGCATCGCGCGCGCGCTGATGCCCGTGGCGCACTCCTGGATGCAGGTGCGCGAGGAAGTCGAGCGCGGTGTGCGGGAGCTCAGCGTGGAAGATCTCTGGAGCAGGCCGGGGGGCGCAGCGTCGGTCGGCTTTCACCTGCAGCACTTCCTGGGGAGCACTGATCGCCTGATGACGTACGCGCGTGGTGAGTCGCTGAGCGCGGCGCAGTTGACGAGGTTGTCAACGGAGCGCGAGCCCGCCGACCCTCCTGCGACCGCGGCGCAGCTGCTCGATGATATGACCCGTGCAATCGATGGGGTGCTGGCACAGTTAGGCACTATCGATGTCGCTAGCCTTCAGGAGCCGCGCGAGGTGGGGCGGCTCAAGCTTCCGTCTACCGTCCAGGGGCTTCTGTTTCACGCGGCCGAGCATGCGCAGCGGCACGCGGGGCAGATCGTGACGACGGCGAAGATCGTGCGGGGACTGCGCGAGGGGAGGTAGGTCGCGTTGCCCGGACCTCGCGATCCGGCGCCCCGTCACGCGTCCGCTGTTCTGCTGATGCGCAGTTTGACTCTCGCGTTTGTGAGATCGCTTACTTACGACTGAACGCCGCGTGTTGTGGTTGCCCTCATGGCAGGAGGATCGCTATGGTTTTTTCGCGGCAGTTCCGGGCGCTCGGAAGAATCGCGGGACTCTTCGCGAGCGTGTGGGCAGTTATGGGCGCTCTGGTCGGGATTGCCTTTGGCCCGTCGATCACCGGGGACTCGGTTGGTTCCGCGGCGACGACGTTCGCGCTGATGTACGGCACCGCAGGAGGCATTGCAGGCACCGTGACCGCACTGCTGCTTGCCCGCGCGGAATCCGGCCGGCAGCTCGACGACGTCCCGACGTCGCGTTTGGCCGCCTGGGGAGTGGTCGGGGGCATGGCGCCGGCAGCGCTCATGGGCATGCTTGGCCTGATGGCAGGAGCATCGGTCAGTGCCGTCCTCCCGCTTCTGGGCCTGGGTGTGGTTGGTGGCGTGATTGGAGGAATTATCTCGGGGTCAGCGTCGGCAGCGGCAAACAGCTCGACTGAAGGAGGGTGAGAGACCTCCCCAACTGAACAACCGGGAGCATCGGTAACAGAGGGCTGTTGCTCGCCAAACCGGGCGCCACACCTGCACCGGACTCAGGATCCGTTGTGCCGCGTGGTCAAGTCTCGTTTTTGGGGCGTCATGGTAGCCTGCAATTCGACCTTCTTGCACTCCGGCTCGCGAGCGATAGATCATTATGGAAATGCTCTCGAAAGCCCCTGTCTGAGAGCAGAGGAAGGACTACCCATGACCACGGCCGGTGGTCGCTGGCAAGCTTGGTGAAAGCTACGCGCAACGCAGGTGCTGCCCGCCGGTCATGACGCCGTGACGAAGTCAGACCGTTCGAGGTGGCCCATACCACGCACGAGAGGAATGCCATGAACTTGATCGTTGGCGCAACCGGAACGCTGGGCGGCGAAATCTGTCGCCTCCTTGCCGAACAAGGCAAAGCCGTCAGGGCGCTCGTTAGGGAAACCTCGCATCCGGAGAAGGTCGCGCACCTCAGCGATCTGGGCGCAGAGGTGGTGCGCGGCGACCTGAAGGACCGAGCATCACTCGCGGCGGCTTGCCGCACGGCGAGCGCGATCGTGTCAACTGCGTCATCGACGCACGCGAGGCAGGAAGGCGATTCAATTGAGAGCGTCGACCGGGACGGACAACTGAACCTCATCGAGGCTGCTGAGGAGGCAGGGGTCAAGCACTTCGTCCTGATTTCATTTCCGAACGTCGATGCAGACTTTCCGCTGCAGTCCGCGAAACGTGCGGTCGAGGATCGCCTGCGGCGAGGCCGGATGACGTACACGATCCTTCAGCCCACGTTTTTCGCGGAGGTGTGGCTGAGCCCCGCGTTAGGCTTCGACCCGGCCAACGGCACGGCCCAGATTTACGGCGGAGGGCACAACAAGATCAGCTGGATCTCTTTCCAGGACGTCGCCAAGTTCGCGGTGGCAGCCCTGGACAATCCACGAGCGACAAACGCGGTCATCAAGTTAGGCGGGCCGGACGCGCTGAGTCCACTGGAAGTCGTGCGCCTGGCAGAGCAGGCGGTGGGCAATAAAGTCGTCGTTCAGCATGTGCCCGAAGACGCCCTCCGAGCGCAACTCGGCGCCGCAACCGACTCCCTGCAGCAGTCGTTTGCCGGGTTGATGCTGTACTACGCGCGCGGCGATGCCATCGACATGGCGGAGACGTTGCGGACACTTCCAGTGCAGCACTTGAAGTCAGTGCGTGAATACCTGCAGGCGACTGCTTGACCTTCTGCCACGCCGCCTGAGACGCACAGGGACCGACGCGCTGGACAGCGTGCTTGGATAGCGCGCGGTTCCTTTTTCGTATCGTCAGGCACATCGCCGAAGCGTCTCGGCTCTGCGTGCAAAACGTGGGCGCACGCCCGCGCCTTGCAATCTGATCCCTTCGCTGCGAGCCTCTGGAGCCACGCGGCCCACGCATCGTGGCAGCGGGTTCCTCAAGGACCGCTTCGCTGGATCGCGCCGCGAGCGCGGCGACGAATCGCTAACTTGTGGGATATGCCGGACCCGTTCCTTTCCGTCGCGC
>JBKKBS010000030.1:0-3588 GCA_046713815.1 Tepidiformaceae bacterium | reverse complement strand
TGGAGTTCCCGAACCGTGAAGGCGACCCCACCGGCCCGATGGATGATGACACCGACGACGATGCTATGCCCGACAGGGTGAGCGTGCGCGGTTGGGACCCTGAGAAGAAGACAGCGGGCGTTGGCTCCGAGGCGGGTGGTGGCACCGATGATCCGTCCGCCGGAGGACTACAGGCCTCCGTGGTGGGCAGTGCCGACCGGATGCAGCCCTCCTCGGTGAATAGTCCCGAGCCCAACACGGGAGATCCATCTGACATAGCAATCGGCGACCCCGGCGTAAACGGAAACCTCGCGCCCTCCGGCGAAGATGGTGGGATTGCCATCGACCATGAAGGAGTTCAGCGTACGGCCGACGTCCAAAAGAAGTGGCTGCCGGCCAACTTCCGCGAGCAAACGGCCGCCGAGGACGACGACGGCCCTTCCACGCTCCTCGACCTTTCCGCCGTGCCCGACGGCGGGGCGGCGGTCGCCATCGCCGACCTGGATGCGGACGGCCTTGCAGTGGATGTGGGCGATCTCGATCCGGATGCTGACGCCGATGCGATGGATCTGGAAAACGTGATGGTGGACTCCTGATCCACGCGGATGGCAGATGAGAATGCGCCGCGCGGTAACGGAAGAGCGCGATGTCCCGTTGCTCGACCAGGTGTCGAGCCAGCAGCTGGCGCGTGCCTCGCGGGACTACCAGGCCCGCGCCCTGGAAGTCCCCCTGCTCGCAGCGAACCGCGGCGGGCATTCGCGAGCAGGCCGGGTCCTCGTGGCGACGCTTCTGCCGCCGTGCATGTTTGCCCTCGCCGCCGTGATGCTGTTCGGGCTCACACGAGGCGTCGCTGGAAACCTGGCCGGCGACGGTGGCTTCTCTGCCGTGGACGTGGCCATGCTCGCGCTGCTCATAATCGCGTCGGTCACGGTGTTCGCACAGGGCCTCGGGTTGGTTCGCCAGTTCGCATGGGGCCGGAAGGCGCTCGCCCGCGGTCGTGAGCGCATGCCTTTGCGCAAACAACGAACCGAACCCGAGGCAGCCGTCGCTTTGCCCCTGCTGCTGGACCAGGTGAGCATCGAGGCATTGCACGCCGCCGCCCCGGCCGACCTGGGTAGCGGCCGCCGGAGACAAGCCCTTGCGGTTGCCGGCTGGCGCACCGGCGACACTTTGCTGTGGATCGTGCTTGGCGCGATTTCCGTTGCAGTGGCAGGCATCGCTGCGTTCGGCCTCGGCTTCTCCGTCTGGCGCGCGGTGGATCGCGGGAGTATCAGCCCACCGTTGATGCTGCTTGGGGTCGTGTGCGGTATGGCGTTCCTCGGCCTGGGGATGATGGCGCGCATCACCGTGCTGGCGATCTTCGATCGCCGCCGCCGTAGACGCCGCCCCGCGTTCATCCGGCTCATTCGCTACGGCACGAAGCCGAAAGCACAAGGAGATTCTGGCCGCGGCCAGTCGAGTCCTGCCTCAGCCGTGGTCGCTGGGCTTGGCACCATCGTCCTGCTCTCCGTAGCGTTCTGGCCAGAGGTCACCAGTGCCCTGGACGAGATCCGCGACGACGGCGCGTCGACCCTCGCTCAGGACGCAACGCCCACGCCAACCTCCGTGGCAGGCATGACCGCTAGTCCGACGCCGATTGCGACGCCTCAGCCTGCCAACACTCCGACGCCTACCGCACCACCGGCCACCACGACTCTGGCCGCTGGGGCCTCGTCCACGCCAACGTCCGCCGCGACCTCGACGCCCTCGCCAGCCTCTACGCCGACAACGTCGGCGACGGGTACGCCCACGATCACGGTCATCACCACGCCAACGGCGACATCCACGCCATCAGCAACGCCTACAGCAACGCCGACGCCGCCCCGCACGATACCAACGCCGACGGCATCGCCCACGTCCACGCCATCTCCAACACCGACCCCGCTCCCGACGCCAACGCCAACGCCGGTCGATACAGACCTGGATGGAGTCCCGAATTCCGTCGAGATCCAATACGGGTCGAACTCGAACAACCCTGACAGCACGCCCGAGAATCTCTCCTACGACCCCGCCACCTGCAGCGACGGCGTGGACAATGACAAGGATGGCAGTGTCGATTCCGCGGGAGGCGGAGGACTCGGGCCAGACCCGGGCTGCCAGTAAGTCGCTTACGCACGCCGCTCTCCGTCGTGCGCGTTCGGTTTTTCCGGCCAATGGTGCTGAATGTGCCGATCGTCCCCCTCTTCACCGCAGTGGAGAGGGGCTGGGGTGAGGGGCTCAGACCGCTGCCGGTTGACGTGTCTCTTTCGCCAGCTCCGCCATCAGTTCAAGCGCCTGGGGCTGGCGGGCCTGCACCATCAGCGTCGTCACGCCTGCATCGACATAACGCCTGTAACGCTCGCGGATGCGCTCCATCGGACCGACGAGCGACATCTCGTCGCAGAGTTCGTCAGGCACCGCCGCCTCCGCTTCGGCCTTCCGCCCCGAGAGGTACAGGTCCTGGATCTTCTTCGCCTCGTCCGCGTAGCCGTAGCTCGAGACCGCGTCGTTGTGGAAATTCTTCTCGCGAGCGCCCATGCCGCCGACATAAAGCGCGATCATCGGCTTCTGCGCCGCGAACGCCGACTTTACGTCGTCCGTCACATGCACGTTCACGCCAGGCACGATGTCAAAATCCTTGATCGTCTTGCCATCGGTGCGGCGCGCGAAGCCCTCATCGAGATGCGGGCGGTAGTGGTGCATCTGGTCCGGCGAGAACCAGATCGGCAGCCAGCCGTCCGCCAGCTCCCCCGTGTTGCGAACGTTTACCGGCCCCATCGTCGCGAGATAGATGGGGATCTGGCGGCCGTGGAGGATGCTTTTCAGGGGCTTGCCCAGGCCGCTTGCGCCGGGACCGGTGTAGGGGAGCTGGTACTCCTTGCCCTCGTAGCTGACCGGCTCCTCGCGTGCCCAGATCTTATGCAGGATCTCGACGTACTCGCGCATCCGTGCGGCCGGCCGCCCGTACGGCACCCCGTGCCAGCCCTCCACGACCTGCGGGCCGGAAAGCCCGAGTCCACATAACGCGCGTCCGTTCGAAATCGCGTCCAGCGTGGACATGGTCATCGCACAGTTCGCGGGCGTGCGCGCCGGGATTTGCATGATCGCCGTGCCGAGCTTGATCTTCGTCGTCAGCGCCGCGATGTACGCCAGCGGCGTCACCGCGTCCGACCCGTAGGCCTCCGCCGTCCAGACGGAGTCATAGCCGAGCCGCTCGACCTCGAGGATGTGGTCCATGGGAATGGACATTTTCGCGCCCGAATAGCCGATGTTGATCGCGAGCTTCATGCCTGCACCTCGGTTCTGTATGTGGGGCCATTGTAGCCGTACTCCGGGACCGCAGTCCGGAGCCCGTCCTCGCGATGTCTGCCCTCTATCGCGAACACCCGCTGGCCGCATTCTTCCCCTCTCCCTTGGGGAGAGGGGTCAGGGGTGAGGGCGGGAGGTGGAGGCGGGCGCCACGCTCACACCGCGAACGTCTCACCCACCAGATGCCGCTCCAGCGCCACGCCCCCGGGCAGATGCGGCAGGAACGACGCCTCCGGCAGATGGAACGTGATCGGCGGGCACCAGTCATCGTGGTGGTTGAGG
>JBKKBS010000029.1:0-2987 GCA_046713815.1 Tepidiformaceae bacterium | reverse complement strand
TGCAGGCCTGCGGCGTGCCCGCCGGCGCTGTGTTCGACTCCGGTGATATCTTCAACGATCCGCACCTGAAGGGCAGGAAGATGGTCCAGGTGGTGGACCACCCGACGCGCGGGCCTGTCGAGATCCTTGGCAACCCGGTGCGCGTGGACGGCGAGGCGACGGACCTCGTTGCGGCGCCGCTGCTCGGAGAGCACACCGACGAGGTTCTCGCCTGCGAGCTGGGGATGGAGGCGGCGGAGATCGCCGAGCTGCGCGCGGCGCGGGTGGTTTAGGTCGGTCGGAGCCAGGTTCAGCGACCTCTCTCCGTTCTTTGGCCGTAACTCCCCGCTCTTGTACGCTCATCCGTACGTCCAATGCGGAAGGCTCTGCCATGTCCTACGACCTTGATGTCCTCGTCCCTACCGAAGCCAAGACCAACGTTCCTGAGTTTGGCAGCGGCGATACCGTCCGTGTGCACGCCAAGGTCGTTGAGGGCGAAAAAGAGCGCATCCAGGTGTTCGAGGGCGTCGTCATCCGCAAGCGCATGAAGGGCCTCGTTTCGAACTTCACCGTCCGCAAGATTGCGAGCGGCGTGGGCGTTGAGCGCACCTTCCCCGTCAACAGTCCGCGCGTCGACAAGATCGAAGTCATCCGGCACGGCAAAGTGCGCCGCAAGAACCTCTACTACCTACGCGGCCTGACCGGCAAAGCCGCCCGCATCAAGGAACGCCGCTTCGTCTAGGCTCCTGGCTGTTAGTTATTGTGCCGGGCACCGGCGCGAACCTGTGAACGGGTCAATCTTCCAAGTCTCCAACGTCCCGATAGTTTGCTTCGAGCGAACAACCTTTGTACGCTCCCATAAGCCTCACGTACGCGTGAGGGTTCGTGGGAGACACGTTTGAACGCGCCAGGTCGTCTAGTGCAGCAGCCGCTCAGCGAGTCCCTGGACAACCGCCAGAAGTGGCTGCTGCTCGGCAGTCTCATGCTCGCGCTCTTCGTCGGCGCGCTCGACCAGACGGTGGTCTCCACTGCCACCCCGCGCATTCTCGCGGACCTCGGTGGCTTTGCGCTCCTCTCATGGCTCTTCACCAGTTACATGCTCGCCTCGACCGTTGTCATTCCCCTCGTCGGCAAGCTCGGCGACATGTTTGGGCGCAAGCTCTTCCTCATCGGCGGCATTTTCCTTTTCATGGTTGCGTCCGCGATGTGCGGCGCCGCACCATCGATGGAGACCCTGATCATCTTCCGTGCCATCCAGGGTTTCGGCGGCGGCATGATCTTCGCCTCCGTCTTCGCCACCCTCGGCGACGTCTTCTCGCCCATGGAACGCGGCAAGTACATCGGCCTCTTCACCGGCACCTTCAGCCTCGCCTCCATTCTCGGGCCCGCCTTCGGCGGATTTCTCACGGACGCCCTGAGCTGGCGCTGGGTGTTCTATATCAATATTCCCGTAGGGCTCATCGCCATGCCCGCCATCTGGTTCAATCTCCCCACGCGGGCGCTCCACGCGAATCCGAAGGTCGACTTCCTTGGGGCTGCGTGGCTGTCGGCGGCGTCCGTGTCGATGCTGCTCGCACTCGTCTGGGCCGGTGATAAGTACGCCTGGGCATCCGCCGAAATCATTGGGTTGCTGGTGGGCTCGGTGGTGTTCGTCGCCCTCTTCATCTGGCAGGAGTCGCGCCATCCCGAGCCGGTGTTGCCGTTGCACCTGTTCAAGAACCGCGTTTTCCTCCTCTCGAACCTGATAGTCTTCACCTTCGGCGCGGGTGTTTTCGGCGCGTTCTCGTACCTCGGCCTGTATCTGCAGACGGCCATGCACGCCAGCGCTACGACGTCGGGCATCATCTCGACGCCGCAATCGATGGGTGTCCTGCTGGCGAGCACCATCGGCGGCCAGCTCATCTCCCGTACCGGCCGCTACCGCACTCAGGCCATCATTGGCGCTGCTCTAATCGCGGCCGCCATCGGATGGCTCACCAGACTGCAGCCCGACACTCCCCTCTGGCACATCAGCGCCATCATGGTGGTGCTCGGCGTCGGCTTTGGCCTTGTTCTGCCAACCATGTCCCTGATCATTCAGAACGCGGTCCCCTACCAGTACCTCGGCGTCGCGAGTTCTTCGAGCCAGTTCTTCCGCCAGATCGGGAGCGTGCTCGGGATCGCGGTCTTCGGCGCCATCCTGGCGAACAGTTTCCACAGCACCTTCGAGAAGGAGTTCGGCCCGGCAGACCAGGCGCTCGTGGGCGTCGCCGTGGTCCAGCAGCTCGATGACCCCACGATCCGCATCAACGAACGCGATTACTCCATCCTCGAACGCGAGGTGCGCGCGCTCCCCCAGGGCGAGACGGTGCTCGCGCGTGCGACTGCGGCGCAGGACGAAGCGATGACGGTCGCGCTCCGGCGCATCCACTACGCCGCCTTCGGTTGCGCCATCCTCTGCCTGCTCTTCACGCTGCTGATGAAGGAGCTGCCGTTGCGGCGCACCGTCGGCGCGCCCGCGGCGTCTCCTGGCACGGCACCGGCGGGCAATGCACCAGCCGCGCCGCCTTCCTCCGCGCCAGGAAGCGCGGGTGGGAGCTAGGCACGGCGACTGGTCCTCGACCGAGCCGGGCTTCGTCGTCCGCCTACTGGACGGTGACCTTGCCCGACATCGCGGCCCCGTGGACGCCGCACTGGTAGTCGAACGTCCCTGCCGCGGCGAACGCGAACTCAAACTTCCCGCTCGTTTGGCGCTCCGACTTAACGTCCGCGCCGTTGAACTTCCCCTCGACCGTGTGCGGGTTGCTCCCGCTCCAGGTCCAGGTCACCTTCGCGCCCCGTTGGGCGGCCTGGCTCGCGGGCTCGTACTTGTTGTCGGCGACGGCGATGTTCACGGCCTGCCCCGGGGGTTGGGTGGCGCCGCCAGCGGGCGACGGCACGGCAGCCGTTGTTGCCGCCGACGTGGGGGCGGTCGTTTTGTCGTCATCGTCGTCGCCACACGCGACGGCCATGGCCGCCATTGCGACGAT
>JBKKBS010000028.1:0-2618 GCA_046713815.1 Tepidiformaceae bacterium | reverse complement strand
TGTTCCGGGTGGAGTCTCCAGCGTCACGGGGCTGCGCGACGGCGCCGTTGCGCTCCAGTTCCTGCGTGAAGCGTACGGCCACTACAAGCCTATTGCCGCGACTGGCGACGGGGTTAGCCTCGTAAGGTTGGCCATTGGTCAGGCCGTGGACCAGCAGCCGAAGTTTACCGAGGGTACGGAGTTGGCTGGTATCGTTACGGGAGACGGGGCAGAAGATGTCGCCACGCAATTTATCACTTCGATCGCGCAGCACCGCCACTGGGGTCGGGACGTGACGCAGCAGTTGGGATCCAGTGTGCGTCCGTAGGCTAACCAGCCGAGTCCGCCGGGGCCTCATCATTCTGTCCGACGTTCGCTCACTGACTCGATCATGCCTATCGGGCGCACATATTCACCGGGCAAGTAGCCCGGAGCGTGTCCTCCGGGCAGCGACAATCCGCCGCGGTTGGGTTTCGCGAACGCGTCGTACAGGGTAGGCTGGAAAGGTATGCAGGCGTCATGGAACGGTACCGGCGAGCAGAGCGGTGGCCGCGGTTCCCTCTTCAACATCCGCCGGGTTGACCGCGCGGCCCTCCTCTCCCTTGTCCAGGTCGCGCTCCTGCTTGCCATGACGGCAAGCCTCGCCACGCGGCTCTGGGTGGACTACCCATGGTTCGCGGTGGGCCTCATTGCGGTGACGCTGCTCGTATGGGCGCCGGAGTTCGCACGGGTCCGTGCGCGCCGCTGGTGGTTCGTCTATGTCACGGGCATCTTCATCTACACCCTGCTCCGTTCGTTTGCTGATGAGACGGCCATACCCGTGCGCACGGACTACGTCATCGAGGCGGACAAGTGGTTCTTCTCGGGCACGGACCCCGTGCTCTATCTCCAGCGTGAACTCTTTCAGCCGTGGCGAATCGACTTCTTCGATATGCTCGCCGTGGCGGTCCACTGGTCGTTCTTCATCGCGCCCCATGCCGCCGCCATCGGCATCTTCGTCTGGCGCCGCGAACTGTTCCCGCGCTACGCCGTTACCGTTGTGGGGACGATGTACGTTGCGCTCCTGCTCTTTTTTATCGTGCCAACCGCTCCCCCGTGGCTCGCGGGACAGGGCGGCCAGTTGCCGGGCGCCCTGAGGGTCATGGATTTCGTTGGCGGGCAGGTTGACTCGAGCGCCTACCAGGATGTCTACGCGTCCCTTGGCGAGCCCAACTCCGTCGCAGCCATGCCATCGCTGCACATGGGCATCACCTTTGTGCTCTTCCTCTGGGCCTATGACCACTGGCGACCGATGTCGCTCTTGCTCCTCGTCTACTCTGTGCTCATGGGCCTATCGCTCATGTATCTCGCCGAACACTACCTGCTCGACTTGCTCGTCGGCGCGGCCTGCGCCGCTCTGTGTTATGCCGGCGCCAAACATTGGGTGCCCGTTTACGAGAGCTGGCGGGAGAGACCCGCCGGCAGTCGCGATCCCGAACATCGCACCGCCGCGCCCGGGTAGCAGCCCGCCATCGTAAAGCGCATCAACCCGCTTTTTGGCATCTCGCGCCCGACCCCCCCTCCTACTCCCGGCGGGCGATTTCTCGTGGACGCGGCGGATCAGAGGAGTCTGGCGGAGCTTCGCGTCTGCTGGTTCGTTGAGCTGTTCGCGGCTAGGATGGCGGCAATGGCAACTCGCCGTCCTCAGCGCACGCGCCGCCGTACCGCACCGGCGGCGTCCTTGCCTCGGCCCCTCCCTGGCGACTCCGCGGAAGCCACCGTGAACACCACCCGCTCCCCGCTTCGCCCCTCCCGCCATCGCGCTCACCACGTCACCACAGACTATCGCTACGTGCGCAAGGACCTCGCCACGATTGCCGTCGTAGGCGGCGTATGCACGGCCTTCATCTTCGGTATGGCGCTCTACATCGGCGCCATTTGACCAACTGCCGAAAATTCGTTAGCGAAGATTCTGGTAGCTCAGGTAGATGCCGATTCCAACCGCGAGCAGGCCGTACATCGCGAACTGCAACGGCAGGAACAGCAGCTGAAAGCTCCAGGCGATGACGATTCCCGCGCTCGCGAGCGCCACCACCGTGGGTCCGCGCTTGAGCCCGGTCGCGAAGTTCATCAGCTTCGTGAAGACCCATGCGAGCCCGGCCCCGACGAAGATCGACAGGAAGCCGTAGCTGAACGGTAAGAGCACGAAGTACCAGATCAGGCCCATGATCACGCCGCCCACGACCGCCGCCAGGATACCCCGCACCATCTGGGACGAGTTGAGTTTGTAGATGGGGCTCCTGAGCACGCGCGCGCAGTCTTTGCAACGCGCTCCCACGGGCGACTGCACGAGGCAGCGCGGGCAGATAGGGCTCTCGCAGCGGCTGCAGCGCAGCGCCGTCTCCACTCCCGGGTTCCGTGGACAGTCGACTACCTGGACCATTGTCTCTTCATACTTCGATCCTAACGGGCGCCGGGTAAAGGGCGCGGGCCTCAACTTCGAAGCGCGTTTCAGCAGAGAGCAGCGCCAGCGTCGCACCCCACGACCCGCCGAAGACGAGCCAGCGTTCGATGCCGAGATGCGTTCGCAGGCGTTCGATGTCTCCCGAGGAGATGCCATGTGGTGTTCGTCGAGAGGTCGGCGCTCGGAGCGCTGGCGT
>JBKKBS010000027.1:0-10231 GCA_046713815.1 Tepidiformaceae bacterium | reverse complement strand
AACGGCACTTCCGTCATCTGGCCGCAGTCGGCGCAGGCTGCCGGGTGCATCTGTCGCGGGGTCTTGCCGCCGAAACTGGCGAAGTTGCCGTAACGGACGTAGCCGTCGTTTTCTTGCATGGTGTTCGCGCTGGTGCGTCGCGCCGAACGGCACGATGGGCAGCGCGTGGGCTCGTTCATCAAGCCCTTGTTTGCGTAGAACTCTTGCTCGCCACCGGTAAATGCGAACGTATTGCTACAGTCGCGGCATGTGATTTGTTTGTCGGCAAAGGCCAAGGGATAAGGACTCCTGTGTCTGCATCCGATGCAGGTCTAGCTTCCACTGTAGCACACCGCGTTGGCCCTCGGCTCTCTTCTCCCCCTCCTCCACCGCGGTGGAGAGGGGGCCCGGGGGGTGAGGGGCTTACCGCGGCAGCTCCTCCGCGTGCAGCCCATACAGAGCGGGCGGCTCGATGCCCGCCGCCGAGAGGTACCCGCAGAGCTGGCTGCGATGGTGGATTTCGTGCTCCACGAGCCCGCCCAGCACCCGGTTCCAGCCCGGCAGCGCCGGCGCCGTCAGCGATTCCACCGGCAGCTCCAGGTCGACCATCGTGAGCTGCGCGATTATCTTTTTCGACGAGCGCAGGAGTAGTTGCAGCAGGTCCGCGCGGGTCGCGCCGCCCTTCACGGCGTGCCCCTTGTAGTGGATGCCCTTGCCCTGGAGCGTGCCCAGGTTCATCAGCCTCGCGTTGGCGATGTGCGTGATCAACTCGCCGGCGGTGAAGTCACCGTCTCGCGGCCGCCATGCGATGAGTTCGTCGGCGACGCGTTCTGCCGCCTCATACGTCCGGCCATGCACACGTCCCACGTACGCGATCAGGTCCGTTGCGTTCATCCGCACATCTTACGTTACGGCAGGACGGCGGCCCTGAACGCGGGCCGCCGCCCCTGGTCGAGTGCGGTCTCGTCTCACGCCCCGCGCAGCGGTAGCCGCCGACCTCCGTGTCGGCGAGGGCAACCAACGACAGCCCGCGCATTCGCCACATTTACGACGCGAAGCGATCGTCTCCCCTCCCCCCCGCAGGGGAGTGGGGTCGGGGGTGAGGGGCCCTATGCCCGGAAAGCCGCCCCACCACGGCGCAGCGAAGCGCTCTCGCGGTGCAGGTGCGAGAACACCTCGCGGTACGACTCGAACAGGCCCGTAGCGTGGTATTCGACACCCTTCTCGCGGCAGAACGCTTCCACGATCGGCTGCGCCCTTCGCAAATTGCAGCGTGGCATCGTCGGGAAGAGATGATGCTCGATCTGGTAGTTCAGCCCGCCATACCAGAAGTCCATTAGCGGATGGCCCAGTACGTTGCGCGAGGTCAGCACCTGCTCGCGCAGGAAGTCGGTGCGGCTGTCCTCGCCCACTAGCGGCATGCCCTTGTGGTTCGAAGCGAAGACCGAGCTGTTGTAGAGCCCGAACACGCCCTGGTGGATGAGCGCGAAGGGCAGAGCCCACGGCCAGCCAATGAAATAGAGAAGCGCGCCGTATGCAGCAAAGTGCACCAGGATGAGGGCGCCCTGGAGCCACGGCCGTTCGGCGTCGCGCCTGAACAGGTACTTGGCGCTGATGTAGCGCATGTTCAGTGCCTGGAAGGGCAAGAGGAACGTCAGGATAAACGCCTGGATCGCTATCAGCGGCCGCATCGCCCGGCTCCGATCAACAATCTGTTCCGCCGAGAACACGAGCATTGGAAACTGGATGTCCGGGTCCATGTCCACATGGTTGGGAGTGGCGTGGTGTTGGTTGTGCTTGTCGTTCCACCACGAGTGGCTGACGCCCAAGAGCACGTTGCCAAAGGTGGAGCGGGCGATGCGGTTGGTGCGCCGCCCGCGATAGCCCTGGCGGTGGCCGATGTCGTGGGCGAGCAGCGCGATTTGCGTCGAGGCAAAGCCCATGAAGGCCGCGTCGAGCAATAAAATCCACCAGCTCGATGTCCAGATCGCGATCGCACTGCCCGCGAGGAGCGTGCCGATCGCGATCGCCGTCTTCATCCAGTAGTAGCCTGAGCGGGCCTCCAGCAAGCCGGCCGCCTTAATCGTCCGCTTCAGGTCCGCGTAGTCAGCGTTGATCGCCGCTCGACGTGTCTTATCCGGGGAGAGAATGGTCAGAAAAACCTCCGGGTCGGTCGTGCCGCCCACACGCCCTACATCATAGTACCCCCAATGTCCGTTAGCGGACGGAAGGAAACTCCCAATACACGCCGAAACTTTCCCTGGGTGTTGCAATCGCGTGTCGGAGGCAGCCCAAAGCTTAACGAATCATGGGCGCACGACAACAATATCGAACCACACCCGAGTCCGCCGATCGGTTCGCCGCCGGGAGGGGGCACCCTTCGAAGCTGCGGATGCTGTCGCCCTGCCGGCAAGCCTTCCCAGACTCCGATCGAAGCGCCTTGCGGGTACGCGCGACCCAACGGAGTACCGTATCACGCGCGGCACCGATCCCCGCGAAGCCGTACAGGAGCAGTCACATGCAATGGGTCACCCGTGAGCATGCCCGTATCGACAGAATCGCTTGTCCCTGGCTCATCCGCCGCTTCATCGATCAGGCGGCCGAGATCGCGTGGGTTCCGGGAAGCGAGGTGACCACCGTCGCCGCCCGTACTGGCGCCACGCCCTTCGACATCCCTGGCGTCGCCTACGGCCATGTTGACGACCAGTGCAGCTTCGACGCGTTTGTGCGCCTTCACTCCCTCGATGGCGACTCGGCGCTCCTTGCGCTCGCTCGCATCGTACGCGCCGCCGACACGGACCGCCTCGATCTCGCGCCCGAGGCCGCCGGACTGCATGCCATCGCCAGCGGCTTCTGGTTGATGAACATCCCGGATGCGCAATCGCTAGAACTTCAGACGCCGCTCTATGACGCCCTCTATGTGCATTGCGGTGGCGCCCCGAGTCCGTAGGAGTTTGTTGCGCAGCGACAATAGGAATTTGTTGCGTCGACCGTACAGCGCCCCCCTGTTACGTTGGCCGCGCAGCCGGATCACGGTGCTTCCGCGGAAGCACAATCCCATCGCCCGGTCGAGGTATCTTTGCGCGAGTACGAACTCACGGTCGTCTACGACCTGGCCGTCGCCGAAGCGGGCGGCAATGACGCCGCCCCCAACCACGTTGACACCCTCATTGCCGCCCGAGGCGGCAAAGTGCTCAAGCACGACCATTGGGGCCGCCGCCGCATGGCCTACCCGATCAACCGCACGATCGACGCCGACTACGTCGTCTCGCGCGTGGAGATCGATCCCTCCGAGGTCACGCCGCTCGAAGCGGCGATGCGCATCGACGAACGCATTTACCGCCACCTGATCGTTCGTGCGGACGAGCTGCCACCGCCGCCGGCGCCGCGAGAGCCCCGCCGGATGCCGGCCGACGCAACCGCGGAGGGCGCACCCGCCGAGGCCCAGCCCGCCGCAAGTGTTGCCGGCGAGGCCGCCGTCGCCGCCCCTTCGCCTGTCGCCCAACCAGAGGCGACCTCCGGGGATACGGTTGAGTCCGTCGTCGCCGCGATCGATCCCGCCGCCATCACGCCCGCCGCCTCCGAAGCGGCAGAGCCTCTCGCGGAAGTCGAGCCTGTTGAAGAGGCGGACGCAGCGCCCGAAGTAGAGCCCGTCGCGGAGGTCGAGCCTGCCGCGGAAGCTGAGCTTCTTGCACCGGAAGAGCCCGAGGGCGGGGAAACCGTCACCGAAGCGGCCGTCGCCGCTGTAGAATCCGAGCCAACGGAAGCGGAGGCCACGGCTGAGGCCGGAACCGACGACGAGGCTCCCTCCGCTTGACACCCAGGAGGAATACATAGCATGGCCAGCCTGAACAAAGTGATGCTCATCGGAAACGCCGGCAAAGATGCCGAATTACGTTATCTCTCCACCGGCACCGCCCAGGCCCAGTTCTCCCTCGCGGTGAACCGCAATTCGCGGAACCAGGAAGGCAACTGGGAAGAGCAGACCGAGTGGTTCAACATTGTGATCTGGCGAGAGACCGCCGAACGTGTCGCCCAATACATCACCAAGGGCAAGATGGTCTACGTGGAGGGCCGCCTGCAAACGCGCACCTGGGATAATGACCAGGGCGTCAAGCAGTACCGCACCGAGGTCATCGCCGAACGCGTCCAACTCCTCGGCGGCCGCGGCGAGGGTGGCGAAGGTGGTGGCGCTGGCGGCGCAGGTGGTTCCGCTGCCTGGGGTGACGGTTCGCAGAGTTTCGCCGGCGCCCGCGGCGGCGGCGCTCAGGCCCGCGGCGGTGGCGCGTACAACGGGCCGCAAACGGGCCAGGGCGACATGGACCCCGACGACCTGCCATTCGAATAACATCCCGTCCCTCCCCGGTTTTTCCGGGGAAGGATCCACCCGGTCCTTAACTTGAAGGACACACCCATCGGGAGAGAAATCCATGTCCAGCGAAGAACGATCAGAACGTTCCGGACCGTCCGGTGACGGCGGCGACCGGCCATCGCGCCCCCAGAGGCCCCGATTCACCGGCCGGCGGAAGGTCTGCCGCTTCTGTGCCGACCACATCCCCGGCGTCGATTACAAAGACATCGGCCGCCTGCGCATGTATGTCAGCGACCGTGGAAAGATCGAGCCGCGGCGCAAGACGGGCGCCTGCCTGAAACACCAGCGCATGGTCTGCACCGCGATCAAGCGCGCACGCCACCTTGCCATGTTGCCGTATACGCTGGGGCATATCCGCACCACCGGGATCTTCCCCTCCCGCGGCTAAACCCACTCAGAGAAGGCGGTTACCGCCGGAAACGGCACGCATGGCACGACGAGAACGAACCACCGCACTCCCCCGGCGCCGCGAACGCGAGCGTACCGTCCACCGCCGCACGTTCCTTGGCGTCGCCCGGGATGAGCGCAGCGTCCGGTGGGCCATCCTCGGCGGCGCCTCGCTCCTGGCGGTGCTCGTCATCGGCATCCTCCTCGTCAACTTCTACCGTGGAAGGTGGGTGCGACCCAACGAGGCGGTCCTCTCGATTGATGGCCAGGAGGTCACCCTCAAGTACTACGCCGACCGCCTCCTCCCCTTCCTCCAGGAGAACGCGTCCAGCGGCCTGAGCGCCGCTCTCCTCGAGCAATCGCTGCTCACCAAGCTCGAAGACGAAACGCTCACCGAGCTCATGGCCAAGGATCGCGGCATCACGATCAGCGACGACGACCTCGATGCCGCCATCGCCGAGGACCTGGGCGTGCCCGTCGGCGGAGATGGCAGCGCCTTCGACAACCTCTACCGGCAGCGCCTCAAGGAAGTCGGTATGAGCGACGGGAACTACCGGCGGCTGATCCGCGCTGGCGTTGCCGATAAGCGCATCAAAGCGGAATTGACCAGGGATGTCGGCGAATCGAGCGCACTCGTCACCCTTCGAACGGTGGTCCTAAACAGCGAGGAATCGGCGAAGACCATCCGAGCCAGGATCGCCAATGGCGAGGACATGGGCACGCTCGCCCAAACGGAATCCCTGGACCTCACCTCTCGCCAGTCCGATGGTGTCATGCAGCCCGAGCCCGTGACGCTCCTGCCCGAGTCTTTGCGCACGGCGATCGATGGCAAGGGCGAAGGCGCCGTTCTCGATCCCGTCCAGGTGGACCGGAACTGGTGGGTGCTCAAGGTCGAGAAACGCGACCCCGCCGGCGTCCTCTCCGACGCGCAGAAGACACAGCTCGTGCAGGTCGAGTTCGACCGGTTGTTGGCCGAGAAGCGCAAGAACGCGAGCATCGATCGGAACCTCGATGCCGGAGACATCCGCTGGGCCGAAGATCATGCCAGTTAGTGCGCGCAGCGTCACACTGGCCCAGGATCGCTGAATGGCTCGCGAAATCGGCGTGGGACTGATTGGGCTCGGCGTGGTCGGCGGGGGCGTCGCCCGCGCCCTCCTCGAACGCCGTGACTACTTCGCGCGCCAGGTAGGCGCCCCCCTCGTCGTGCGGCGCGCCGTCGTCCGTGACCTGGCCAAGCCCCGCACGGTCGACCTGCCGCCCGGCCTCCTCACGACCGACGTTACGGCCATCTTCTCCGACCCGGAGATCGACATTGTCGTCGAGGTGATCGGCGGGGAAGAGCCTGCCGGTTCTTTCATGCGCGCCGCGCTTGAAGCCGGCAAGCACGTTGTCACTGCGAACAAGGAGCTCATTGCGAAGCAAGGCCCGGAGCTGCTCGCCCTCGCCCACGGCAAGGGCCTGGACATCATGTTCGAGGCCAGCGTGGGCGGCGGCATCCCCCTCATCGCGCCACTGCGCCGCGACCTGTTGGCGAACCGCATCACCTCCATCCGCGCCATCATCAACGGCACCACGAACTACATCCTCACCAACCTGGCGCGGTCCAGCGCCGCCGCTGGTGAACTCCGCCGCCAGGGCATCGAGCCATTCAGCCGCGGCGGCTACGCCGATGCCCTCGCCGACGCCCAGCGTCTCGGTTACGCCGAACCCGACCCCACCAACGACGTCGAAGGCTTCGATGCCGCCTACAAGCTCGCGATCATGGCCAGCCTTGGCTTTCGCACGCGCGTCCGCCCCTCGGACATCGCCACGGAGGGCATCAGCAAGCTCGATGCTCGCGACTTTGCCTACGCCCAGGAGCTGGGCTACGTGATCAAGTTGCTCGCCATCGCCGAGCGCACCGACGGTGGCATCATTGCGCGCGTCGCGCCGACGCTCGTGGCTGCGAATGAGCCGCTCGCCAAGGTCGACGGTGTCTACAACGCCGTCCAGATCGAGGGCGACCTCACGGGCACCGTCCTCTTCCAGGGACGCGGCGCGGGCGCCGAGCCCACGAGCAGCGCGGTCGTCGCGGACCTTCTCGATCTCGCGCATTCGATCGTGCTCGGCGCGCGTGAGCGCAAGTACTGGGGGCCCGAGGGCGAAATCCCCGTGCGCGGCGTTGAAAGTCTGGAGACGCGCTACTATCTGCGCGTCTCGGTGAGCGACGAACCCGGCGTGCTTGCCCAGATCGCGAAGCTGCTCGGCGACAACCGCGTCAGCATAGCCGCCGTCACCCAGAAGGAAGCCGACCCCGACGGACAGACCGCCGAATTGGTGATTACCACGCACCGTGCCCGCGAGGGCGCCATGCAAGACGCGCTGTCAAAAATCCGGGCGCTGCCCGTCGTCGTGGATGTGAGCGCGTTCCTGCGGATCGAGGGATGACGATGGCGAGCGATTCCCAGGCCCAGGCCCTCGGTGAGATTATCACCTGGCTAGAGCAACAACTCCGCAACGCCCGCGATGAGCAAACCCGCACCGTGGGCCAGCTCGATCAGCTCCGCCGCCAGGTACACGACCTCTCGGAGCAGGTCGTTGGCGCCGAACGTTCCATCCGCGAGGTGGACCCAAAGTTCCTCCCATTCAAGGGCCTGCCGGAGAAGATCCGCGGCCTGGACGAGAGCACGGAACATATCCGCCAAACGATCGCAACACACCGTGCTGACATCGAGAACGCGCTCCGCATCCTGCGTGCCGAGGCCGACTACGACCGCCAGGAGCGGACCGAAGCGTTCAAGCGCATCGAGACCGCCACCCAGCAGCTCGGGCTCATCAACGCCGACATCGCCCAGGTGCAGGCCCAGACCGCCCAGCTTTCCCAGACCGCGGCGACGCTCCTCGAGCGACAACGCGAAGCCGAAGCGCACATCGAACAGTTCGGCCTCCGCCTCGACCGCGCGATAGAGGTCAACCGCGACCTGGAACCCCGCATCCGCGACGCGCTCGTGCAGGAACAGGACGAGCGCTTCGATGTCGTCTTTGAGCGCCTGCAGGTCGTCGGCGAAATGGTAAAGCGCAACGAGGAGCTGATCGTCGGCGCCACCAGCGAGCAGACACTCCGCGAGGAGGTACTCCAGGAGATCTCCGTTTGGCGCCAGGAGCACAGCCGCATCGATTCGCGCCTCAATGTTATCGAGGAGGGAACGGAAGGGGTTCTTGCGAAGCTCGATAAGTTGAGCGGCGAGATCACGCTCCTCGAAGGGCGCCATTCCGGGCTGGGCGAACGCGTCGCGGGTATTCGCAGCGATATCGCGGAAGTTGTCGACCATGTGCGCGAGGAGTTCGTGAAGTACAACCAGATGCTGGAGAAGCAACGGCGAAAGCAGATCCAGGTACTCGAGCAGGAGTTGCGGGAGGCGAAGTTCCACGCCTTTCATCCGCCCGCCGAGCCGTGAGGACGCCGCCGCGCCCCCGTGGCGTCATGCACCGCTGGGCGGAGGTCCTGCCGCTAACGAACCTCACCCCGCGTCTCAGCCTGGGCGAGGGGGACACGCCCCTCGTCAGGTCGGTGCACATCGAATACCTGTGCGGCCTCGATGAGCTCTGGTTCAAACTCGAAATGTGCAATCCCACCGGTTCGTTCAAGGACCGGGGCATGGTCGTCGCCGTGGCCAAGGCGATGGAGGCTGGCATGCAGGCGATCATGTGCGCGAGCACCGGCAATACCAGCGCCAGCGCCGCCGCCTATGCCGCCCATGCCGGCCTCGAGTGCTACGTCCTCGTCCCACGCGGGAAAGTCGCGATTGGCAAGATGGCGCAGGCGATCGCCTTTGGCGCCAGGATCATCGAAATAGACGGCAACTTCGACGATGCCCTGCGCGCCGCCATTGACATCACCTCCCGTCATCCCATCGGCCTGGTGAACTCGGTCAACCCTCACCGCATTGAGGGCCAGAAGACTGCCGCGCTGGAGATCTGCGAGACGTTGGCCGACGCCCCCGATCTCCTCGCCATTCCCGTCGGCAACGCCGGTAACATCACCGCCTATTGGCGCGGCTTCACCCAGGCCGCGGAGTCGGACCGCGCCTCCCTGCATCCGCGCATGTGGGGCTTCCAGGCCGCGGGCGCGGCCCCCATCGTCCTTGGCGAGCCGGTGGCCGAGCCTGAGACCATTGCGACCGCCATCCGGATCGGCAACCCCGCGAGCTGGAAGGGCGCCCTTGCCGCTCGTGACGAATCGGGCGGCCTCATCGATTCGGTCACCGATGACGAAATCCTCGCGGCCTATCAGCTGCTTGCCCGCAAGGAGGGCCTGTTCGTCGAGCCCGCAAGCGCCGCCTGCGTCGCCGGACTGTTGAAGCAGGCGCACGCGGGTTCGATCCACGGCGGTCGCGCCGTCGCCGTGCTCACGGGCAACGGCCTCAAGGATCCCGACACCGCTGTCGCCACATACACGCCCCACCTGGCCACGGCCGACGCCTCTGTCGCCGGCATCGAGCGAGCGATCGGCCTCTGACCGTGGGCCGGATTGTGCATGCCGAATCGCCAATCCGTTGCAGGCGCGGCACTGATACGACCTGCGATGGGGGAGTTGGAGCCGCCTCGGGGATTCGAACCCCGGACCTACGCTTTACGAAAGCGTCGCTCTGCCAGCTGAGCTAAGGCGGCCCACGGATGCCAGCGTAGCGGCTGCCCCGCCGTCGTTCAACGGAATCTGCCGCTGGCAGACGGCCACACGGCCCCCAATTCCGAGTCGGATGACACTCGCGGATTACAATTCCATTGATGTACAACTTTCAGCGAGGCGCAGCATGTTAGCCTCAGGGAAACCGGAGGTGACGCATGTTCGAGAAAATCCTGGTGCCGCTCGATGGCACGGATTCGGCCGAGGCCGCACTCGACGTAGCGAAGGAGATCGCCGCGAAGTTCGGTTCGGCGATCGTGCTCGTGCACGTCGCGCCGGGCTACGAAGCGGCCGTAGGGGCGACTCTTGCTGAGCCTTTCGGCGCGGCGGGCGCCGTTGGCGCGGCGATCGAAGCGGAGAAGGCCGCCGAGGCCAGCGCCGCCGGATACTTGGAGGCGGTCCGCGAGGAGCACGGGGCGGACTGGGCGACGATGGTGGTGGAGGGTGATTCCGCCACCGCTATCGCCGACACGGCAAATGCGACGGGCACCAGCCTGATCGTCATGGCCACCCACGCCCGTAGCGGCCTCAAGCGCCTCTTTCTTGGCAGTGTCTCCGACGACGTGATCAAGCGCGTCGGCATTCCGGTGCTTGTGGTGCACCGCGAAGAGGAACGTGACGACTGAGCAGCTCTCGCCCATGCAACGAGCGCCGGGCGGCATCGCGTGAGACGGGGCACTGAAATCTCGGTGATCGCGAACGCGCCCGCCCAGCTTCCCATGCCGCGTTGACGTCCTGTGTCAGTTGACGGTCGGGCCCGATCTGGCGGATCGGCGCGAGCGTCTGGCGCTCGCCGGCGCCGGATCGGCGTCGCTCCATCGCCAGGC
>JBKKBS010000026.1:0-3820 GCA_046713815.1 Tepidiformaceae bacterium | reverse complement strand
GGCGTAGATCTCGGGGCTATCGTGGGGGATGCGGCCGAGGTCCACGCGCTGGCCGTGCACCTCCTCGATGATGTCGAGGCAGTCGTCAACGGCGGAGAGCATGCCGAGGGCGAGGAAATCGATCTTCACGAAGCGGGCGTCGTCGACGGAGTCCTTGTCCCAGTGGCAGACGTAGCGGCCGTCCATGCGCGCAGGCTCCACGGGGACGACGGAGGAGAGGGGCTCGGCGGAGATGACCACGCCGCCGACATGCTGGCCGATGTGACGAGGGAAGCCAGCGACTTGCGCGCAGAGATCGACGAGGTCTTTCCACATGGGCGCATCGACGAGGTGCTTGAGTTCGGGGACGTACGACATCTCCTTGGCGACCTGGTCGGCGTTGGCGAAGTTGTCGCCGAGCTTGTTGAGCTTGGCGAGCACGGGCATGGGCAGTCCGAGCGCTTTACCCACATCGAGCACGGCATTCTTGAAGCGGTACGTAGGGAAGGCGGCGACGATGGCGGCGTGCTCCTCGCCGTAGCGGTTGTAGATGCGCTGGAGGATCTCGTCGCGGATGTCGCGCGGGAAGTCGAGGTCGATGTCGGGGAGGGAGTGGAGTTCTTCGTTAAGGAAGCGCTCCAGGTAGAGGTTGTTCTTGACGGGGTCGATGTGGGAGAGGCCGATGAGGTAGCAGACGATGGAGCTGACGGAGGAACCGCGGCCGCGGGCGACGGGCCGCTCGTCGGGGGCGAGATTCAGGGGCCGGCCATGGAGTTCGTGGGCGACTTCGTTCACGAGTTGGAGGAGGTCCCAGTAGACAAGGAAGAAGCCTGCGAGACCGTGCTTGGCGATGAGGGCGAGTTCGCGGTCGAGGCGGTCGCGCGCGTCGGCACGGATGGCGTCGGGCTCGGGGCCGTACTTGCGACGGAAGGCATGTTCGCAGATGCCCTGGAGGTGGGAGTCGAGGGTGGCGCCGTCGGGCACGGGGAAGTCGGGCAGGCGGTAGGGGAGGTCACGGGTGAGGTCGAAGGTGCAGCGCTCGGCGATAGCGGTGGTGTTGCTGATAGCGCGGGGGTAGCGCTCGAATCGCAGCGCCATCTCGTTCGGATGCTTGAGGAAGTACTCGGAGTTGGGACGGCGGACTTCGTGGGAGCTGTCGAGGGTGAGGCGGTGGCGAATGGAGACGAGGACATCGTTGAGGCGGTGGCGCTGGCGGACGTGGTAGTGGGCGTTGTTGGTGGCCACCACTTCGATGCCCATGCGTTCGGCGAAGTCGGCGAGGGCGTTGACGCGGGCCGTATCGCCGAAGACATCGTGGTGCTGAAGCTCGATGAAGAAGCGGTCGCCGAAGACCGCCTTGTACTCGCTGGCCACGGCTTCCGCGTCGAGGACTGAGGACTGAGGACTGAGTTCCGTGGGGCTGGGGCCTGGAGGCTGGGGGCTGGCGAATCGTGAATCGTGAATCGTGAATCGTGAATCGCTACCCGGGTCGAGGAGGAGGGAGAGTTCGGAGTTGGGGCAGCCAGAGAGGACGATGAGGCCTTCGTGGTGTTCGAAGAGCCAGGCCTTTTCGACTTTGGGGGCATCTTTGCCGTAGGTCTTGTAGGCGAGTGAGAGGAGGCGGCAGATGTTTCGGTAGCCGTCGACCGTGGCCGCGAGGAGAGTGAGGTGAGTCCCCTCACCCCCCGACCCCCTCTCCACTGCGGTGGAGAGGGGGAGCTTTGATGGGGCGAGGGTGATTTCGCAGCCGGTGATGGGCTTGAGGCCGCGTTCGCGGGCGGCCTGGGCGAACTCCATGGCGCCGTAGAGGTTGTCGTGGTCGGTGATGGCGAGGGCGGTGTAGCGGAGGCGGAGGGCGCGGTCGACCATCTCGTCGGTGGAGGAGGCGCCTTCGCGGAGGGACCAGCAGGAGTGGGCATGGAGCTCCGCGTAGGAGGACTGAGGACTGAGGACTGAGGACTGAGACCCAGACATCCTGGTAGTATAGAACAAACGTTCTTAGATTGGGATGGTCCAGTCTTCGATTCGCAGGCCGGGGACGCGGCTGAACTCGTCCGTATTGTTGGTGACGAGGATGGCGTCATGTGCCAGGGCCGTCGCGGCAATGAGCATGTCCATTGGGCCGATCAGCCTACCAGTCTGCCAGAGATGCCACTTGATCCGTGCAAAATGCTCGGCCCCCGCGTGGTCGAGAGGCAACGGGGCAAAACTGTGAAGAAACGCGTCCAGCCTTGCGTGGTTGGCTTCCGGTCGCGCGGACTTCTCCATCCCGAAGCGGAGTTCCGCTGCCACCACGGATGGAATCACGATGTCGGTCGGTGGTATCACGCTCGCGCGGGCAAAGAGCTGACCTGACCGACCCTCCATCCAGTAGATGCAGCTATTGGTGTCGAGGGCGTACACGGGAACTATGAGAACTCGGCACGAGGCGAATCTGGTACGTCTGCAACCTCACGAATTAGCTGCTCGAGCGACTCGTGGCCTACCCAGCTCCCATAGGTCGCGAGCATTTCTGGCGTCCATCCGCGGTCGGCCCGACAGAGCCTTTCTTCGAGGACCTCGCGAGCCCACGCGGATCGGCTTTTGCCAGCGCGCTTGGCGGCGGCGTCGAGGCGGGCGGCGATGTCGGGACCGAGATACAGGGCGAGTTGCATGGAACAAGTATACACGCACGTATACTCGTCTTCGAGCGCCGTCAGCCTATCGGAAGCGCGCGCCCTCTTTTAGACCGACAGATTGCGCCCATTCTCCGGCGCCCATTTTCTTGCCCCCGGCGGGCTGCACGCGGAGGACGCGAAGGACGCCGCCGTTGAGCCGAACCTCGAAGCCGTCGCTGTCGATGCGCAGGACGCGGCCGGGCATGCCGGGCTCCTGTTTCCCCGTCAGGCGCACCTCCGCAATGACCAGTCTCTCTTCTTTGTAATTGGTCCAGGCGCCGGGGGCGGGCGTGCAGCCGCGAATGAGGGCGTGCAGCTCCGTCGCGGGAGTGTGCCAGGCGATCTTCGCGTGCTCCTCCCGGCAGGGTGGTTCGTAGGTCGCTTGCGCGTGGTCCTGGGGGACGCTCGGCGCGTTGCCGCCCGCAACCATGCGCACGGCCTCTGCAATCGCCTCGACGCCTAGCGGAAAGAGCTGCTCGAAGTACAGCGAGCCGACCGTATCCTCGGGCCCGATGTTCACCTCTTTCGTGAGGAGGATGGCCCCGGTATCGATGCCCTTGTCGGGCCAGAAAATGGTAAGCCCGGTGACGCTGTCGCGATTGATGATCGCCCAGTTGATGGCGGACGAACCTCGGTGCAGCGGTAACAGGCTGGGGTGGTACTGGATCGTCCCGAGGCGGGGCATCGAGAACGTCTCGTCCGGGAGGATGTCTGTTACAAACGCCATCACGCAGAGGTCGGCGTTGAGCGCCTGCCAGCGGGCGAGGCCCTCCGGCTCTTTCAGCGACGTGGTATCGACGGGGTCGAGCCCCGCGGCCTCGGCCGCCACCCAGAGCGGGTCCGGGCGTGCCGCATCCTTCGGCCGAGGCGCGCTCACACCCGCAACCTCGATGCCGTCTTCCTGGAGGCGCTTGAGCACGGCCTCCCCGAACGCTGCCTGTCCCATGATTGCTACGCGCATGGCCGCACTGTAGACGGTTGGCGGTTGGCGGTCGACGGTTGGCGGTCGACGGTTGGCGGTTGGCGGTTGGCGGTTGGCGGTCGACGCTTGTAGCGTGCGAAGAGGTTCCGCACTCTCACTGTTTCCGAAGGGCGCCTTTCGGCCGAAGCTAGGACATGAACACGCTGTGGTTCCACCCTCGACCGCACCTCAACGGTGACAGCAAGTATGCCAACTACCAAGT
>JBKKBS010000025.1:0-4587 GCA_046713815.1 Tepidiformaceae bacterium | reverse complement strand
GTGGTGAGCACCATCGCCCTCTTCGTGGCGGGACCGCGGCTGGCATCGATTCGCGGGGACGAAGTGCGGGAAAGCCGCCACGGTCCCCTTCCGGCGCCCGTGGAGAGTCCGGCTGGCGCACCCGCGGGCGGACGGTAACGCGGGATACGCTGAGACATGCCTTGTCATTGCCCGCGCGGAAAATTGACATAGTTTCTGTTGATTCAGGCCCAAATTGCTTTGCCCGCACGATCCCCGCGCTGGTATGCTGATCCAGTCGTTAACGAATCCATCGCGTGGGAGGCCGCCGCGTAGTGATTCCTGAGACCGATGCTCCACACGAGTCGTGCGGCGTTTTCGGGGTCTACGGACCCGGGGAGGACGTCGCCAGGCTCACCTTCTACGGTCTTTATGCCCTGCAGCACCGGGGGCAGGAGAGCGCGGGTATCGCCACAAGCGACGGATCCAACGATTTCACACTCCGCACCGGTATGGGGCTCGTCTCGCAGGTCTTCGACGAAGAGGATCTCGCCTTCCTGAAGGGGCACATCGCCATCGGGCACACGCGCTACAGCACGGCCGGCGGCTCCTTCGAATGCAATGCCCAGCCGATTGTCGTGCGCGACCCGGAGACCGAGGCGCCCATCGCCCTTGCCCACAACGGCAACCTGACGAATGCCGACACGTTGCGCGAGGACCTGGTAGCGCAAGGGATCGAACTCGAAGGCACGGCCGATTCCGAACTGATGGCCCACCTGCTCGCGGTAGCGCCTGCCGGCACCTGGGAAGAGCGCTTCCACTACATGATGCGGCGCTCCGAGGGCGCCTACAGCCTCGCCATCATGACGCGCGACACGCTCTTCGCCGTGCGCGACCCGATGGGTGTGCGCCCGCTTTGCATCGGCAGGCTTGGCGCGCACGGCTGGGTCGTGGCCTCCGAATCTTGCGCGCTTGAGCACCTGGGCGTGCCCTTTGAGCGCGAGGTGCAACCGGGCGAAGTCGTGCAGATAGACGCGAGCGGCATTCGCAGCTTCTTCCCCGTCGAGCCTCGAGTTCGCGCGGGCTGCACCTTCGAATACACCTACTTCGCACGCCCCGACAGCCGCATCGCCGGACGGCTCGTCTACCCCGCGCGCGAGGACATGGGGGCGGAGCTGGCGAAAGAGCACGGCGTCGACGCCGACATTGTGATCGGCGTGCCCCTCTCGGCCATCCCCGCCGCCATCGGCTACGCGCGCGAAGCCGGAATCCCCTATCGCGAGGGCCTCGTCCAGAACCGCTACGTGGGCCGCACCTTCATCCAGCCCGACCAGCGCATCCGCGATGCCGGCGTGAGCCTCAAGTTCAACGCCCTCGGCGACGTGTTGAAGGGCAAGCGCGTGGTAGTCGTCGACGACAGCATTGTCCGGGGCACGACCACCCCCGGTGTGATCAACCTCTTGCGCCGCGCCGGCGCCGCCGAAGTGCACATGCGCATCACCACCCCACCGATCGTCTCCCCCTGCTTCTTCGGTGTGGATATGGCGACGAAGTGGGAGCTGATCGCCGCGAACAAGTCGGTCGAAGAGATCCGCAAGCACATCAACGCGGATTCGCTTGGCTACCTCAGCCTCGAAGGGTTGGAGCGCGCCATCGGGCTGGGCGACAACCAGTTGTGCAATGCCTGCTTCACTGGCAAGTACCCAATCGACGTGCAGATGCAGATGGAACGGCTGGAGATGGTGCCCCCACGCCGCGAGCATGCGACTGCGGGCCTCGGCAGCCTCAACTACGCGGGCGGGCCGTAGGCCTGAGGGCTGGCTGCTGCCAGCGCCTGTTTTCGAGGCGCGTGACGGATCCCGCTCGGTTAGCTCGTCGCCTGCTTTATGCTCGGCAGATGCATACCGATGTGGCCGATGAGGATGTTCTCCACCAGTTGCTGCGCGTTCACCTCGCCCCCGGCGGCCGGGAACATCGCGGACTTCGCCAGTTGCTCGTCCGATAGGCCCCTGAGCATGGACACCGCTCCTTGCGCGCCAGATTGCGCGAGAGCGATCGTTTCTTCGCGCGAAACGCCGGCGGCTCGCCTGGCGTGGTCCGCGTTGATCCCGTTCAACGCCTCGGCGTCGATTGGAGGCAGCGTTCCGCCGCTCGCGAGCGTCTTTATCAGGCCGGTAAGGACGCCGTGGTCTTCGGCCACATGGTGGGCGGTAGTCCCGACAGGCCACTCCTCGCCCGCGCACGCGCGTTTCCATTGCTCGTCCGTCAACGACTCGATTGTCTTAACGAATTCGGCATTCGCTTGCTCGAATTGATCCGCGAGATCCTGACCTTTCGTTGCCATGCAATCGTCCTCCTTGGAAGGCCGTATCCTACGCCCATGAGATATTGGTCGCCAATACGCCACCGGTCGATGATTGCGGCGTGCGCCGGACCGGCCCGTGGCAGGCCACGGTCGTCAGTGGTCGCCGAGGCCGCTCGGAGGCTAGCACTCGCTGCGCACCGAAGCGGCAACCGGTAATCGGCAATTCCCTCCGTCTACTGCGTCACATTCCTTGTGTGAACTGGCAACGTTCTGTGATGTCAACGATAGTCGTGAGCTTCAGTGCGGGATTACGTTGCGCTGCGGGCGAGTTCAACACGGTCCAAGAAGAGAAAGGACAGGACAATGAACGCCAGGTATCCAGTCAGGCACAGCGGCCCATGGGCCCAGGTCAAGCACCACCAGGTCATGGCCGCACTCGGCGCGGCGGTCATGGTGACGGCGGTTGTGGGGGCCGCTGTCGCATGGAACGCGCGCGACACGTCGGGCAGCTCCACAAGCGCAGCGAGCGTAGACCTGAACACCGGCGCGGCGGAGATCCGCGGCTTGAAGGATGCGGTCATCGTGAGCCCCGGCGGCGATGGCGTCTTCGACATCTTCGCGGGCCTTGCGCCCGACCTGAACACCGGCGCGGCGGAGATCCGCGGCCTGAAGGACGCGGTCATCGTGAGCCCCGGCGGCGATGGCCTCTTCGACCTCTATGCAGGCCTTACGCCCGACTTGAACACCGGCGCGGCCGAGATCCGCGGGTTGAAGGATGCGGTCATCGTGAGCCCCGGCGGCGACGGCGTGTTCGACCTCTTCGCGGGCCTAACCGAGGCTGAAGCAATCGCCGGCGCCCTCGCGGAGCACGACGCGGCCTTCCCAGCCATTGACCCGGCTTCAACGCGGCCCGGCAGCGCAAACTTCGACATACTCGCTGAGGCCGCGGACATCACCCGCGCGCTCGCGCAACACGACGCGGCTTTCCCGGCGTCAGACGACGGCGGATCGGGAGCCACCTACCCGGCCAGCCGCGAAGGTACTCGCGGGCATGTGTCGGTCGAATGAACGACATCGGACTCGAATCGGCTCGCAAAGGGGCCGGGAGCACCGTTCCCGGCCCCTTTCCTTTTGGCGCCATGAAGACCCACGATGACCGATCGACATACGCACGGGCCACCGCCTCCGAGTCCTCGGCGGAATCGGGCCGACCCGCATCAGCGGTAAGATTAGAACCTGAACTCGTGGCGCTCCTCGCGCCTGGCGGTTGAGTTCGTTCCCACCCACGGGTTCAGCGTTGCGGTGGGGGTGCTCGCCGCGCGCGCAGCCGATCGAGCAGGGGGCTGCCCGACAGCGCATCGACCGCCACCCACGAGACGAGGACTATGGCTGCGCCGAAGGCCATGTCGAAGAAATAGTGGTTGCCGGTGACAGTGATCGACCAGAACATGAGGACGGACATCGCCACCGCCACCGCCCGTACCGAATTGCGCGTGGTGTTCACCCAGATGGCGAGTGTTGCCAACAGGATCCAACCAAAGTGGAAGCTGGGCAGGGCGGCGTAATCGTTAACGAACGGGCTGGGCTGGAAGTAGTTCACGTTGCTGGCAGCGCCATGGACCGTGTCGATGAATCCGAAGTCATACCCGTGCACGGCCATCAAGCGGGGCGGGGCGGCGGGCAGCAGCCAGTAGGTGAGGATGCCCAGGAGGGCCGAAAGGAGCATGACGTTGCGCACGAAACGGAAGCGCAGCGGATCCTTGATCGCGAGCCAGAGGGCAATCACAAGCAGCACCGGGTAGTGACCCCAGGCGTAGACCCAGTTGGCGAAATTAATGAGCCTGGCGTGGCCGATAAACGCGTTCTGCCAGCTCACCTCCTGGAAGAGGCCCACGCGCTGCTCGAAGCGGATGAGATGGAGACTGCGGGCGACGGAGTCATCGGTTTGGTCGGGCCGGAGCCCGCGGAGGAGGAAGTAGACCACGAGGATGACCGCCGTCCCGATGATCTCCCCGGTGATGAGGCGCCACCGTGCGCGGTCCGCGTACCAGGGGGCGGCGGGGACATCACGCCGCAACACGCCCTGGGTGTCGCTCCGCTTTGCCGTGGGTGCCATCGCACTGTGGATCGACATGACGTTATACGGCTGGCCACATGCCAGCCCACCACCCCTCAGTTGCTATTAACAACTCTTAACCTACGCCGTGGTTTGCGAGGGGGTCAACCCGAAGGCTGGGATTCGCACGCAAATGGTAGACTCCTGCGAGTGGAGGATCCGCCGATGCACGACCCTGAATTCGCATGGTTCTTGCCCACTTCCGGCG
>JBKKBS010000024.1:0-2783 GCA_046713815.1 Tepidiformaceae bacterium | reverse complement strand
ATGATCGCCCAGTTGCCGCGTCCCGGCTGGTAGGCCGTGTTGTCGGGCGACGACAGTTCCGGGTTGCCGATCACCAGGAACTGAAGGTTCGGGGATCCGGCGTTGGCCAGCGACTGGGCGATGGACCCGTCGGTAACGCAGATGAACTCGCCGTAATTCTTGGCGCCCTCGTTGCCCGTGTTCGCGCCGCACCAGCGGACGTTGCCGGCAGCCTCCGCGCCCCGGTCGATGTCGATGTCCTCCGGTCGATAGTAACCGGAGAGCTTGAGCGTTAGGGCCGCGGCCCGAAGGTCGGTGTTGGGCGTACTGGTGACGAATACCCACGCGCCGGTGCCCGTTTGGCTGCCCTGGCCGCTGTTCGATCCAGCAAGCTTCAGGCCGTACACGCTGCCTGCGGCGAAGGGCGATTGCGTGAGGTTGGTGATGGCTGGCGCGCCCGGCGTCCAGGGAGCGCTCGGGATGAACTTAAAGTAGGCCCCGCCCGGCGTCCCGTTCCCCGGCCGCAGCTCGTCGCCGTAGTACATGACGCCCGTCTCATACAGGGCGAAGCCCTCAAACGACAGCCGCCCGAGGGCCTCACGAGCGATCAGGTTCTGTGGATTGACGCCACCCGCGAAGAGCCCCGTCACACGATTCAGCGTGACACCCGTTGTATGGAGCGGGTCGATGAGTTCGTACACCCGGCCGCCCGTGTTGGCGCCGCTAGGCCCCACTTCCTCCGAGAACAGGATCGTGCCCCAGGGCGTGGCGCGCGTACCGTCGCAGGCAGCGGTGCCCGTGACGATCGTCTCAACGTCGCCTGTCGAAATCTCGATGCGCTGGAATCCCGGAGATGTGGTCCCTTGTTCGTTACAGGTGAGCAGATGGGTGGGACTGCTGTCGTCGGGCCAGAGCACGATCATGTCGGTGTTCGTGCCCGCCGCCGCCGTAATCACCTTCGCGCTGAGGCCGCCCGCCAGTTCGGCAAGGATGAGCGGATTCGCCTCGATCTGCGTGGCCGTGGGCGCACCACTGGCTTCGGATTCCAATGGCTTCGCAATTCCGAACTCCTGGCGTGCGTGGGCGCGCACCTGGTTCTCTATATGTTCGCCAAAGTCCTGGGCGCCGATGAGCGCACCCACGCTGACGAGGCCTGCAAGGCCGGTGGCGATCACCGCCAGGGGCGTTCTGAGCTTCATGAATATTGTCTCCAAAATGGGATGTCCGTGCAGCGCCAAAGTGGCGCGGCTGGCGAGGGAGACACTGAGCCCGCGGTGTTAACCCGCGTTAGACACGGGATTAACGGACGCCCCGGATTCAAAGTTTGCGCGAAGAGTGGCGAGGTCAATCAGTCCGAGCGCGAACGTCAGTGAGCATGCAGACTCTCCCGCCGGCGAGCGCCCGAGACTCCCCACCCCGACCGATCGGCGCGTTTTGCGGTGGCTACGCAGACCTGACTCGGACGCGGCGCTGGATATCGATAGTTCAGCACGCGTGTACACTTCGGCAAGGGCTGCCTGCTTGGAGGGGGAGATGGCGCGCACTCCGGCAATCGCAACCGATGCCGCGACTTCGGAACACGCAGCCGCGTCAGGCAGCCGCATCTATTACGGATATTGGCTTATCTGCGCCGCCTTCGTCGCACAGTTCGTGGCCGTGGGCGCCCAGAATTACGTCGTTGGCGCGTTCCTCAAGCCGATGACGACGGACCTCGCATGGACGCGATCCGAGTTCACGATAGCCCGTACCGTCGGTCAGTTCGTCATGGCCTTCACTGGCTTCTTCATCGGCGGCTACGTCGACCGCAACGGCGGCAAGCGCTTGATGCTCGTCGGCACCGTGATCCTCGCCGCGTCGCTGTATGCGCTGAGCTACACGGAGACGCTGTGGCAGTGGATCGTATTGAACGGCCTCGCGCTCACGGCCGGGGCGGCGATGATCGGCAACCTCGTCGTCAACGTCACGCTCTCCAAGTGGTTCGTAGAGCAACGCGGGCGTGCCGTGGGCTTCGCGGCGATGGGCGTCTCATTTGCGGGCGTGGCCCTCACGCCAGCCATGACGGCGGTTATCGACGAGTGGGGATGGCGCGTCGCGTGGCGGGTGCTTGGCATCGGCTCGGCGCTCCTCGTCGTGCCCGTGGCGTTCGTCATGCGCCGCGCCCCGGAAGACCACGGCCTTCACCCGGACGGCCGCTCAACCGCGCAGATGGCGGCCGGCATGGGCGCAAAGGCGAGCGCCGATTTCGCGGGTTCGTTGACGCGTCACGAGGCCATGCGCACATCGACGTTCTACCTGCTGGTGATCGCTTTCGGCCTCTTCGGGGTCACCATCGGCGTCATGCTCTTGCAGACGATCCCGTTCATGACCGACGCTGGTTATTCGCGCGGCACAGCGTCGTTGATGATTACGGTTGCGTCGATCCCCGCGCTCCTCTCGAAGCCGTTTTGGGGTTGGGCGATCGACCGCTCGGATGCCAGGCGGCTGGCGGCCATAAGCGCCGCAATCACGGGCGTCTCGCTGTTCATCATTACGGCCGGCGTGCGCGTCACTTCCGACCAGTTCGTATATTTCGGCTTCTTCCTGCTCGGCTGCGGATGGGGAGGGTTGATCCCGCTCCAGGAAGTCATCTGGGCCACCTTCTTCGGACGGCGCTACCTTGGCGCGGTGCGCAGCGCGGGTCTGCCCTTCGCGCTCATCCTTGGGGCGGGTGCGCCGCTGCTCGTGTCGATCTACTTCGACCAGGTCGGCAACTACGATGGCGCGCTCTACACGGTCGGCGCGCTGAACATGCTCGCGGCCTTGCT
>JBKKBS010000023.1:0-4549 GCA_046713815.1 Tepidiformaceae bacterium | reverse complement strand
TCGGTCTCCACGGCTCCCCCTAAGGCACTCTGAACATCTTGTCTTTCGACTCCAGAGAGAGCCGCCGGGTGCGGGTCATGGAGGTGTTTAGAGTGTCCTTCTCATCCAACGTTGCGTCCCCGACCGTGCGGCTGCGCGACAATCACGACTCGGGCGGCGGACCGGGCAAAGCGTTAGCCATCGGACTTGGCGTCACCTTGGCGTTCGCTGTCCTGGAGGTGGTGGCGGGAGTTTGGAGCGGCTCGCTTGCACTTGTGTCCGACGCCGGCCACATGCTGGTCGATTCGGCGGGCCTGGTCCTGGCGCTGGCGGCTACCTTGATCGCCCGGCGCGGCGCCGACTTGCGGAGGACTTACGGGTACGCGCGCGTCGAGGTGCTGGTTGTGCCGCTGCACGTGCTCTTCATGGTCCTGCTCGCCGTGTACATCGTCTATGAGGGCGTTGGGCGAGTGGGAGACAACCCGGAGATCGCCGGTTGGCCAGTGCTGGCGGTAGGCGCAGTCGGCCTCGGACTGAATCTGGCGGTGTTTCGGCTTCTCCACGGCCACAGCCACTCGAACCTCAACGCCCGCTCCGCTTCGCTTGAGGTCATGGCGGATGCCATGGGTTCCATCGGCGTCATCATCTCAGCGGTGCTGTTGCTCGTCTTTGGATGGGGCTGGGCGGATCTCGTCATCAGCCTGCTGATCGGCCTGCTGGTCGTGCCCCGCGCGTTGATGCTGTTACGACAATCCGTTGCGATTCTGCTGGAAGGAACGCCGCCCGGCGTCGATGTCGCGGCGATCGAGCGGGACGCGGGCGCGGTTCCTGGCGTCCTTGCCATCCATGACCTCCACGTCTGGTCCCTGGCGCCCAGCTTTATGTCGCTTTCAGCCCATGTAGAAGTGCCGACGATGACGGGCTGCGGCCGCGTCCTAGCGGATCTGAGCGTGCTCCTTCGCGACCGGTACGGCATAAGTCACGTCACGCTGCAACCGGAGACACACGAACTGCACACCGAAATTGACTGCTGTCTCTATCCCGATGCGCCCCAACTGGAGGGGCATAGACACAGTGCTCATCCCACCGCCACTTCCTGATTCGGAGGCCCGCATGCCGCGATCATTTCGTCTTTCGACCCTCTTGGTGTTCATCGCCGTGCTCGTCCTGGCTGTCATGGGCTGCGGCGGGTCCGACACTCCTGGCGAGCGAGAGATCGCGACCGAGGGTTATGAGGTGTCCATCACCAGCTCCGACCTGGCCGTTGGTAAGCAGCGTTTCGCCTTTGTCGTGCTTCGCGACGGCGAACTCATCACGGACAAGCCTGTGTACATCCGTTTTTTCAAAATTGGCGCCGGCGACCAGGCTACGCTAGTTGGGGAGGGCTCGATTCCTTGGGCGCCGCTGGGTATCGAGACGGCAGGCGCTGACCACTCGGGTCACAACGACACCGATGTCACCGGCGTCTACTACGTCAACGTAGACTTCGATACTCCCGGGCGCTGGGGCGTTGGAGTGAGTATCGGCGGCACGCTCTTGAGCGACCGGGAAGTGCGCACGAGTTTCCAGGTCAAAGGCGACGCCGAATCGGTGGCCGTCGGCGAGCCAGCGATTCCGTCTGACAACGCCACGCTCAAGACGGCGTCGCTCAAACAGATAGACACCTCCCCGGAACCGGACGCACAGTTCCATGAATTGTCAGTGGCCGAGGCTATTACCTCCGGCAAACCGACGGTGGTGGCATTTGCGACCCCATCCTTCTGCGCATCGCGGACCTGTGGCCCGGTTATGGAGGTGGTCAGGACGGCGGCTGGTAAGTTCGGCGATCGGATCAACGTCGTCCACATCGAGCCATACAAGCTCGACGAGAATGGCAAACTCATCACTGAAGGAGGCAAACCACGTGTCAATGCCGTGGCGGCGAACGAGTGGCGCCTCACAAGCGAGCCGTTTGTTTTCGTCATCGACAAAGCGGGCACCGTGGTCGCCCGGTTCGACGGACCCTTTTCCCTTGAGGAGTTGACGTATGCAATCAACCAGGTGCTCTGACTGATGAACGCCGCGCGCATCGCCGTGCGTTTCCTTGGTGCAGCCGCGACCGTCTCTCTCCTTGGCGGAATCGCCCCCGCAAGGGTGTTTGCCCACGCCGAGCCCGCGGTCGTGTCGCCGGGACTCGGAGCGAATCTGACGAGCGCGCCCGCGCAGGTCACGATCGAGATGACACAGGAGATGGCGCGGCGCGGGGGCGCGAACGACATCGACGTTTTCGACGCGAGTGGAAAGGAGGTCACGACCGCCGGCGCCGCCATCGACAACGGCAACCGGCGCAAGATAACGGTCGCTCTGCCCTCGATCCTCCCACCCGGGGCATACACGGTGAAGTGGAAAACGCTCAGCGCAGAGGACGGCGATGCGGAGGCCGGGGAATACGTGTTTACGTATGACCCAACGAAGCCCGCCGAGCCCGGAAGAACGAACCTGAAGGGTGATGCCCCCGCTCCGACAACCGTAAGCGGCGACGAACGGCCAGTTGCGCCCGACGTCGTCGACGGAGCGGACGATGGGATGTCCTGGATTCTCGTCGCGGCCGTAGCAATCGCGGGGCTGGCGGTTGGCAGCGGGGCGACCTTCCTGCTGGTGCAGCGGAGGGGCTGATGCGCCGATTCTTGCTGGCCCTCGCTGTGTTCGCGCTCGTTGCGGGTATCGCCCGTCCTGGAACAGCCGAGGGTCATGCTGCGCTTGCGGGCTCGGATCCGGGCGCGAACGCCTTCCTCCAGCGCGGGCCCGGGCGCATCGCCCTCACGTTCACAGAACCCGTCGATGCCGACCGCTCAACGATCAACGTGCTGGACGCGAGCGGCACACTCGTCGACGCGTCGGGGATCGGCCTGTCGAGCAACGGGCTGATTACGCAGGTCACGTTCCCACGGGCGTTGCCGCCGGGCATCTACAACGTCCTCTGGTCGAACGTCAGCCGCATCGACGGCCACGGCCTCCGGGGTTCGTTCCCCTTCACGGTCCTTAACCCCGACGGCACTGTGCCGGACGTGGTGAACACCGTGGGCGGACTCTCGACGGACGACGATCCCGCACCGCTCCCGGACGGCGTGGCGGTGCGGGCGCTCTCGCTGCTTGGGGTGGTGATCGCCGCCGGAGGCGCGTTCCTCCTGCTCATCGGCCCGGTCGACGTCGCGGCCACCCACCGTCGGACGTACGAGCGCACGATCCTGTTTGGAGCTGCTGTCCTGGGGGTGGCGTCGCTGCTGAACCTCGCCTCATTGCGTGACGTGTACACGGGCACCTCTCTGCGTGAGCTGACACTGGAAACGCGGAGCGGGGGCTACTGGCTCATGCGGCTGGGCGCGGCAGCCGCGATTGCCGCGGCCGTCCCGTTCGTGCTGGACGCGCGCCGCCGGGCGGCAGCCGCGGCGCTCGTGGGCGCGGCCGCGTACCTCTGGGCCTACAGCGCCACCAGCCACGCCGCGGCCGGAACGGGGAGCAACTGGGCGATTGCCCTCGATCTTGTCCACGGCGTCACCGCCACCCTCTGGATAGGCGCGGTCGTGGGGCTGGCTGTCACCGCGCGGGTCGCGGGCCGCGACGCCGGTTACCGGGAGCTGATGCCCCGCTTCGGCCTCTGTGCGTCGTTGCTCGTGTTCCTGTTGGTCGCCACCGGGACGTTGAGCGCGTTCGTGGAAATCGACACGTTCGACCGGCTCTGGGAGACGCGATACGGCTGGACGCTGCTCGCGAAGCTCGCGTTGCTGGCCCCACTCCTGGCCGTGGCCGGGTACAACGCACGCTGGGGCCGGCGGGCGGTGGAGTCCGGACGGCCGGGCTCGCACACACGCCTCCTCCGCACATCGCTGGCGGAGGCGGGACTCGGTGCACTGGTGTTCGTGGCGGCGGCGATGCTCACGCAGACGACCGTCTCGAAGTCGATCGCGGATACACCGGACGCGAAGCCGTTCGCGGGGACACAGCGCGCCAACGACCTCGCGGTCAGCCTCGGAGTGGACCCCAATCGCACCGGTCTCAACACGTATGAGGTCACGCTGAAGGACGACGGAGGGGCGGCGGCGGCGGCTGAACGCGTGCGCCTGACCTTCCGCTATCGCGATGACCAGACCGTAGGCCCGGCATCGCTTGCGTTGCAGGCGGGCACGGAGCCGGGCACGTTCGCGGGGCAGGGGCCGTACCTCACGCTGGAGGGACAGTGGCGGGTGGAGGTGGAGGTGCGCCGCACTGATGTCGACGACGCAACGGCCTTCTTCGACGTGCGCCCCGCGGGCACGGCGGCGGCGGCAGTACGACGGGGCGGAGGCTGGGACAACCCTGCCCCGGGCCTGACCTGGAACCAGTTCGGGGGCTTCATGGTGTTGTTGGCGGGCCTCGGCTTCGCGATCTGGGGGCCGCGCCTGGGGCAGTTCGGGCGTCCCCTCGGCTGGACGAACAACGCGATGACGATGCTCTGCTTCGGCTTTGGCGCGCTACTCCTCTTCGGCGTACAACCAGGATGAAGCGACACCGGCGGCCCAGCTCCAGAACCCCATCTTCCCCGACCAGGACC